>JBOGFE010000128.1:0-4508 GCA_050741935.1 Acidimicrobiia bacterium
ACGTAGTACCGGGAGATGCCGGCGTTGGTGATCCACTGCTTGCGTCCGTTGAGGACGTACTCGTCCCCGTCGCGCACCGCCCGGGTGGTCATCGAGGCCACGTCCGAGCCGGCCTCGGCCTCGGAGAGGCAGTAGCTGGCCTGGGCCCGGCCCTCGCAGATGGGGGGCAGCACCCGGCTCTTCAGCTCGTGGGACCCGAAGCGCATCACCGGGGTCATGGCCAGGTCGCAGATGCCGGGGATGAGGGACGCGGCGGCGTCGACCCGGGCGATCTCCTCCATGCAGATGGCCCAGGTCACGTGGTCGGCGCCCGAGCCGCCGTACTCCTCGGGGAAGGTCAGGCCCATGAGCCCCATGGCCGTGAACGCCTCGTGCGCCCCCCAGGAGTACTGCGCCTTCTCGTCGGACTCGGCGGAGAGGGGGGCGACCTTGTCCTCGCACATCTGGCGGACGGCGGCCCGGAAGTCCTCCTGCTCCTCGCTGGTGATGAACATCGGCGCCTCCGCAGGACTCGAGCGGGATCCAGGCCGGATCGTAGGCGAGGCGCCCCGGCGGCCCCCGAAGGGACCGCTTACCATCCGTCGTTGATGACCGCTGTTCCCCCGCAGACGCGCTATGCCAAGAGCGGGAAGGTGAGCCTCGCCTACCAGGTTGTCGGCGAGGGCCCTCTCGACCTCGTGTTCTGCCAGGGGTTCGTCTCCAACGTCGACTTCTGGTGGGAGATGCCCGCCGCCGCCCGGCTGCTCCATCGCCTGGCCTCCTTCTCCCGCCTCATCATCTGGGACAAACGAGGCACCGGCCTGGGTCGGGCGCTCTTCGAAGCTCTGACCGAGATGGACTGCCGCGCCATCCTCCCTGACATCCGGGTGCCGACGCGGGGGCCCGGTTCGTCGAGCTTCCCGGCGACGACCACGCCTACACGGTCGGAGACAGCGACGCCATCATCGACGAGATCGAGGAGTTCCTGACCGGGGTCCGGCACGCGGCAGTGACCGACCGTGTGGTCACCACCGTCATGTTCACCGACATCGTCGGTTCGACGCGCCAGGCGGCGGCGCTCGGTGACGTCCGCTGGCGGGACGTCCTGGCCGAGCACGAGGCGTTGGTGCGGCGGGAGCTGGCCCGCTACGGCGGCGTGGAGGTCAAGACCATGGGCGACGGGTTCCTGGCCCACTTCCCGTCCCCCAGCCGGGCGATCGAGTGCGCCCTGGGGCTCCACGATGCCCTGTCCGGAATCGGTCTGGAGCTGCGGGTGGCGCTCCACACCGGCGAGTGCGACCGGTTGGGCCGCAACCGCCGCCAGGGAGGTGATGGCGATTGACGTGGCATAGCCACGATGATCGCCATCGCCTCAGTAGCTCTTCGGCAGCCCCAGGGAGTGCTGGGCGACGAAGTTGAGCACCATCTCCCGGCTGACGGGGGCGGTGCGGAACAGCCGGGCGATGCCCCACATGGTGGCCAGGCCGTACTCGGTGGCCATCCCGTTGCCGCCATGGGTCTGGATGGCCTGGTCCAGGGCCTTGAGGGACGCCTCGGCGGAGGAGTACTTGGCCATGTTGGCCGACTCGCCGGCGTCGCCGCCGGTGTCGTAGAGCCAGGCTGCCTTGGTGGTCATGAGCCGGGCCAGGTCGAGCTCGATCTTGGCCACGGCCAGGGGGTGGGAGAGCCCCTGGTGGGTGCCGATGGGCACGCCCCAGACCTGGCGCTCCACGGCGTAGGCGGACGCCTTCTCCAGGGCGTAGCGGCCGATCCCGTTGCCCTGGGCGGCCCCCATGATCCGCTCCGGGTTGAGCCCGGCGAAGACCTGTCGGAGCCCCTCGTGCTCGGCCCCCACCAGGCGGTCGGCCGGCACCCGGACGTCGTCGAAGAACAGGGTGTACTGCTTCTCGGGGGCGACGATCTCGACGGGTATGACGGTGCGCTCCAGCCCGGGGGCGTCGCAGTCCACGATGAACAGGGACAGCTTGCCCCGCCCCGACCCCTCGTCGACGCCGGTGCGGGCCACCACCAGCATGGCCTCGGCCTCGTCGACCCCGGAGATGTAGTACTTGGTGCCCCGGAGCCGGTACTCGTCGCCGTCGCGGGTGGCGACGGTCGAGATGTTGTGGGAGTTGGAGCCGGCGTCGGGCTCGGTGATGGCGAAGGCCATCTTCCAGCCCGGGTCCTCGGCACCGGCGATCTTCGGCAGCCAGTGGCGCTTCTGCTCCTCGGTGCCGTGGCGGGCGATGATCGACCCGCAGATGGCCGGGGACACCACCATGAGCAGCAGGGGACAGCCCCCGGCGGCCAGCTCCTCCCCCACCATGGACAGCTCGAGCAGACCCATGCCGCCCCCGCCGTACTCCTCGGGGATGTTCACGCCCATGAACCCGCCCCGGGCCACGGCCTCCCACAGCTCGTGGGCCCGCTCGTTGGCCCTGGCCTTCTCGACGAAGTAGCCGTGACCGAAGTCCGAGGCGATCTTCCGGACCGCCTCCCGGAGCATCAGATGCTCAGACGTCTCATTGAAGTCCATAGGGCCAAAGGTATCCCCGAGGGCATGAAAGCAGGACATTGGGGCCGGGGCGGCGTATTCCTCCCCTGAGCGTCCAAACGGGCTGTGCGGCTGCTGGGGAGGGTCCCTCTCTGCCGGCTGGCACCGCCGGCGATAGACAGGGGCCCCGGCCTCTGGCCGGGCCGCCGCCCCGAGGACGCTAACTGCCCGGCCCCGCGCCGGGGTGAACGACGGTGGGGCCCGGGGCTGGGCCGGCCCTCCTGGCCCAGGGCCCTCCGTCGGCCACCGATCGAGAACGAAACGGGAGTGGCACAGAAAGGGGAGGCGCCGGCAGCGCCTCCCCTCTCGCGTGCTCTGATTCCGGTCAGCGGGTCAGGTGCGGGACCGCCTCATCCACCGCCGGCCCCAGACCCCCGCGGCTCCCAGGGCGGCCACGGAGACCGCCGGCAGCGCCGGGACCGTGGACAGGGGCAGGGACGAGCCGGCGTTGCGGGCCGAGAATCCCTGCATCACCGGCGAGGCCGGGTTCATGGCCGACGCCGTGGCATCCCGGGTGGACCTGGCCGCCCCCCGCTGGACCTCGGCACCGGCGCTGGTGTCGACGTCGGGGCTGGCCGAGCCGCCCACCGGAGCGGGAGCGTCGTCGTTCATGGGCTGGATGGCTTCCGTCGTCGGGTCACTCGTGTCGCCGATGTGGATGATCCGGGCCACCGAGGGAATCATGCCCCGACCCTGGTCGTCGGCCCGGTTGACGAAGAGGTAGTAGTAGCCGGGAGGCGCCGCCACCCCGTCGGGCGGAGCCTGGACCGACAGCTTGTCGCCCTCCACCTGGAAGGCGAGGCGCAGGGTGCGCTGGTCGCTGTCGTTGGAGTGCTGGACCGATGGCATCCGCATGGCCACGACCTCGGCCACATCGGCGGCCTTGGGGGTGGACAGCGGGAAGGTCTCGCCCCAGGCGACGCCGGCCTGGACGTGGCTGATCCGGGGCCGCTCACCCCAGAACAGGTAGGGCGGGCTGTAGACCTCGAAGCTCGGGTCGGCATCGTTGTTGGGGAACGGCTTGCCGGCGTCCTGACGGTTGCCGAAGAAGTGGCCGACGGCCGAGTGGCCGCCGATCAGCACCCGGGCGTCGGGCAGCATCACGGCGTTGTTGTGGTAGGTCCGGTCACGGCCGGCGTCCTGCATCTCCTCCCACTTCTGCGTCTTCGGGTTGAACCGCTCGATCATGTGGACGGCCAGCTCGCTACCGGGCATCACCGGCTCGGCGTTCGTGGCGCCCTGGGTGGCGATGACGGAGCCGTCCGGCAGCGGGGTGCCGGTCGGGAACCAGCGGGCGTGGTTCAGCTCACCGGTCATCTTGAAGCTGAGCTTGCCCTGCTTGTCCACCGTGGTGATGGAGGACAGCGGGATCGCCGCCCAGCTGCCGGGCGAGGGACCCTCGGTCCCGCCGAAGGTCAGGATCTCCATCTTGTCGTAGGGCGGGTTCATGGGCAGGATGGCGGAGTAGGCCGTGTCGTGGACACCGAGGGGGTTGACCCCGACGACCTCCCACTCCTTGGTCTGGGGGTCGAAGAACTGCTGGATGGCCCACAGCGCCTCGTCGGCCGCCTGGCCGAAGGGAATCCAGCTCTGGCCGGCGCCCCCGTAGAAGATCTTGCCGTTGGGCGCCAGGAACAGGCGGGGCTGGGTCGGCAGTGAGTTCTCCGACGCCGGGCCGGTGTAGTTCTCGGAGAAGGTCTCCGTGGCCGGGTCCCACGTCTCGCTGCGACGGACGCTCGACAGCTGGGTGCTCTTGATCAGCTTCTGGACGCCGCTGAACACCATCATCTTGCTGTCGGCCATGAGGATCCCCGAGGGGTACCAACGCTGGTACTTCATGTGACCGGTCTGCTCGAAGGCGTTGGTGTCAGGGTCGAAGATCTGGACGTTGCGGATGCCGCTGACCTCGACGAGACCGAGGTGGCGCTCGTCACCATCGTTCTGGTCCATGGCGACGGGCTCGTTGTACCAGTCG
>JBOGFE010000129.1:0-2637 GCA_050741935.1 Acidimicrobiia bacterium
CCCCAACCACCCACCCTCGCTGCGCCAGCACTCTCGACACTTGCGGGCGCTTACTCTACGGGACGGGCGACCCTGAACGACGGGGGTTGTTCGAGGGCCGGGACGAGGACGTCACTGCGCCGCTCGACCTCCACCGCCACGCCGTCCAGGGCAGCCAGCGTGTCCGCCGCCCCGCCCGGGATCCGCAGCCCCACCTCCAGGGTGGCGGGATCGCCGATGGCCACGACCTCGTAGGGCGCGGACACCGGCCGGCCATCCACGGTCACCTCGCCCCGGCGGGAGGAGAAGGCTGTCGCCGCCCCCACCCGGCGCCCGTTCACCGAGATGGCCTCGGCGCCCGCGTCGCGCAGCTCCTGGACGAGATCGAGCAGCAGCTCGTATTCGAACGAACCGGCCGGGTCGGTGATGCGCACCCCCACGCCGGGACCCCGGGCGGGGACGAGGCCGGCCAGGATCTCGAGCTCCTCCAGCTGACGGGCGCCCGCCTCCCGGGCCAGCTCGTCGCGGGCGGCGGAGGATTCCAGGGCGGCCAGCTCCAGGCGCAGGTCGGCGATCTCGTCGCGGAGGGCGGCGCTCTCCTCGTTGAGGGAGGCGAAGATGCGGGTCAGGTCCTGCTCGGACTCCGCTTCCAGCTGCTCGGTGACTCCCCGGGTGGCGCGGAACTGGGCGGTGAGGAGAAACCCGACGAGGCCCACGGACAGGGCCACCAGGGCCCGGGCCCCGAGCTGGCGGACCGGCGCGGCGACGATCGGCCCGTGGCCCCCGCCGGCGGTCGACTCAGCCACCGAAGACCTGGCGGCGGACGGCGGCGACGTTCTGGAAGATGCGCACGCCGAAGACGACGGCCACGGCGGTGGCCAGGTCGGCCCCCAGCTGGTCACCGATCCAGACGAGGACGACGGCCACGGCGGCGTTGGTGACGAAGGCGAGCACGAAGAGCCGGTCGGAGAACGTCTGCTCCAGATGGGCCCTCAGGCCTCCGAAGGCGGAGTCGAGAGCGGCCACCACCGCCATGGCCAGGTAGCGGGACTGCTCCTCGGAGACGGTGGGCCGCAGCACCAGCGCAATGACCGCCCCGGCCACGAGGCTCAGCAGCGCGAGCACCGCTACTCCCCCACCCGCTCGCCGGCGCCGGGCGCTCCGGGGGCGGGCGGGGTCCCGGCCTGGGCGGCGGAGAGCTGCAGCGTCCCCAGGAAGGCGGGGACGGAGAGCTGCGAGCGGGCCTTGACCTGGAAGCCGAATCCGAGCTCCTCGGCGAAGCGCCGGTAGCGCTCCCCCACCTCGGCTCGTTCGAACACCACCTTGACGGCTCCGATGGCGGCGATCTTGTAGGGCGGCACGAGGGGACGGAAGTTGACGGTGATCGTCTCTCCCGCCGCCCGGATCGGCGAGGTGGCCACCAGCCGCTGCCCGTTCACCGCCACCGCCTCGGCGCCCGACGCCCACAGGGCGTTGACCACCAGCTGGAGGTCGACGTCGTGCACGGCCAGGGCGGCCCGGTCGGCGGGGGCGTCGGCGGCCCGGTCGCTGTCGGAGAGGATCACCTCGAGGCCCGGTCCGGTCATGGGCACCGTGCCCGCCTGGAGCTGGACGTCACGCACCCGGCCGGCGTCGGCGGCCGCCCGGTCGGAGAGCCGCCGGCGGGCGGTGAGCACGTCGGCCCGGAGGGCGACGAGGGTCTGCCCGAGCTCGTCCACCTCGCCCTGGCGTTCCCGGATCAGCTTCACCAGGCTCGTCCGGCGGGGCTCCGATCCCCGGCGGGCCTCCTCCACCCCCCGGGAGGCGACCAGGGTCAGGAACCCCACAACGGCCAGGACGGCGGCCAGCGACGCCCTGATGCGCACGCTTTTCGGCTCCTCCCCGCTGTTCGTCCCGAGCCCGGAATGCTACTCGTGGGTCCCGTCGTAGTGGTACGTCCCCAAATCGATCGGGCGATTCCGACGGCCAGCGACGCCCCTGGCTACGTCCTCCTCCTCACGGTAGGAACCGCTACGCCTCGTCGTCGATCCTTGCCAGGAACGCCGCTGACTCGCCGTAATCGCGCCGCCAATTCAGGGACGCACCACTAGCGCAGAGCGTGGCGGATCCGGCGCACGTATTCCTGGGCCAGCTGACGGGCGCCGTGGTCGCTGCCGGCTTCCGCCCACACGTGGGTGAGCGGCTCCTCGGGGTCGGGCAGGACCAGCGCCCAGCCGTCGGGGTGGAGCACCTTGACCCCGTCGACGAGCACGACGTCGCGGTCCTTGGCCTGCTCCACCGTGGTGCGCATCACCGCTCCCTTGCGCTCCCAGGGGGTGGCCACCATCTCATGGGCCATGTGGACCCGGGGCAGCTCCCGGGTCACCGACGACAGCCGCCGGCCGGTGGTGGCCAGGAGGTCGAGCAGCTTGGCCAGCGTGGCCACCGCGTCGTAGGCGGGCAGGAAGTCGGGCCAGAGGTAGCCGCCTTCCTGGGAGGCGGCGAAGTCGATGCCCCCGCGGTTGGCCACCTCCATGAGGTGGGCGGCGGAAAGCTTGGTCCAGACGATCTCGCACCCCGCCTCGGCCGCCAGGCGCTCGGCCTCCCGGCTGGCGGCCACGGGGAGGGCGATGCGGGCGCCGGGGTGGGCTTCGGCCACCAGGGTGACCAGGGCCAGCA
>JBOGFE010000130.1:0-3072 GCA_050741935.1 Acidimicrobiia bacterium
GCCGCCGGCTGGTCGTCGGCCGCCGGCTGGTCGTCGGCCGCCGGCTGGTCGTCCGCCGCCGGTTCGCTTGGCGACGGCGGGTCGGGCGAGTCGTCGGGCGGGCCGTCCCGGTAGTCGCCGTCGCCCACCCCGGGCGTACCCGGCGGGCCGAGCGGCCCGGGGGCGGTGTTCTCCCCGGGGCCGGGATCGAAGGCCGGGTCGGGCTGGTTGAAGTAGGGGTCCTGGGCCCACTCGGCGTAGGCCTGGTAGGAGTCGGGCGACGTCGTGACCCGCCAGTCGAAGAGGTGGTCGACCGAGAAGGCCAGCACGGCGGCGACGGCGGGCAGCTGGTCCCGGACCACGGCGTGGGCCTCGCGGATCCAGGCCGCCTTGTCACCGGGGTTGCGCTCCATCACGCCCCACTCGCCGATCATCAGCGGCTTGTAGCGGGAGACGGCGAACTGGTAGCTCTCGTCGAAGATCTCGGTGAAGTCGCGCCAGTTCTCGTACCTGCGGCCCGGGTTCCAGTTGTACCCGTCGGTGCAGATCCAGTCGACCCACTCGTCGCCCGGGTAGTAGGGCTGCGCCTCGCCGTGCTTGAAGCCCCGGGCGTTGGGGCACCACACCCGCACCACGTTGGTGGCGCCGGCGGCGTAGACCCGCCCCCAGAGGTACTGCCAGGCGGCGACGAACTTCTCGGGCCCCTTCACCTTCTTGGACTTCTCCGGCCGGTCGCCGTCCATCTCCCAGCACCAGCGCAGGAACAGGGGCTGGCCCAGGTCCCGCAGGCCGGCGGCCCGGGCGTCGATGAGGGCGTCCATCTTCCCGGAGAGGATGTCGTCCACGTCGTGGCAGCCCCAGGCGATGAGGGGGTAGCGCCCGTGGGCGAAGTCGTAGGACTCCCGCCACGTCGGGAACTCGTCCTCGAAGGGGTAGTAGTAGTGGTTGATGTCGAGCTTGCGGCCGATGTCGGCCTCGAGCTTGTCGGTCTCGGCCTGCTCGTCGGCCACG
Source organism: Acidimicrobiia bacterium (assembly GCA_050741935.1). GTDB lineage: Bacteria > Actinomycetota > Acidimicrobiia > IMCC26256 > BP-133 > CAWBJP01. The sequence continues at coordinate 991 of JBOGFE010000130.1, forward strand.
GCGTCGTGCTCGGGCAGGTGGGCGCCGAACAGCGCCCCGTCGGCCGGGACGAGCTTGCCCATCGGCCGGCGGTAGTCGGCCGGCGTGGCCGGCACCGGATAGTGGGCCGGCGTGTCCTCGGCCACCGCCCCCGGGCCCATCGAGATCGAAGAGGCCACCAGGGCGACAGCCATCAGGCCGATCCCAGTGCCTCGGGCTCCCCCATGGCGCACGCGCAACGGACACCCCCGTCTTGTCCTCTCCGCTGGACTTTCGATGTTAGTTGAGTGGTCAGTGTTGTTCAAGGGCACCGCTGTGAGTGACGATCGGTGGCGGTTCAGGTGGCGGGCTGAACCCGCGGCCCCGCGGACGGGCAGAATGGGCCCCATGGAGTCCGAGAACCTCATCCTCAAAGCCGAGGGGTCCGTGGTCCGGATCACCCTCAACCGTCCCGAGAAGCGCAACTCCCTGTCCCATGCGCTCATGACGGACCTGATCGCCACGCTGAAGGGCCTGGGCGAGCGCGATCCGGTGGCCCAGGTGGTGATCCTCGAGGGGGCCGGACCGTGCTTCTCCGCCGGCCATGACCTGTCGGAGATGACGGGCCGCACCATGGCCTTCTACCTCGACCTCTTCACCGTGTGCACCGAGCTCATGGAGACGCTGCAGTCGATCCCCCAGCCCGTCATCGCCAAGGTGCACGGCATCGCCACCGCCGCCGGCTGCCAGCTGGTGGCCGCCTGCGACCTGGCGGTGGCCGAGGAGGGCGCCCGCTTCGCCACGCCCGGGGTCAAGATCGGCCTGTTCTGCTCCACCCCCATGGTCGAGGTGTCACGGGCGGTGGGTCGCAAGCGGGCCCTGGAGATGCTCCTGACGGGCACGCCCATCGACGCCGCCACCGCCGCCGACTGGGGCCTGGTCAACCGGGTCGTGCCCGCCGCCAACCTCGACGAGGCGGTGGCCGACCTGGCCGAGCGCATCGCCGCCGCCAGCCCGCTCACCGTGGGGTTGGGCAAGCAGGCCTTCCACCGCCAGATCGAGGTGGACAAGCGCCAGGCCTACGACCTGACCAAGGTGGTCATGGCCATGAACGCCATGGCCGCCGACGCCCAGGAGGGCATCTGCGCCTTCCTGGAGAAGCGCACGCCGACCTGGACCGGCGAATAACCCCGACGGGCGGCGCCAGGTAACGCCTCGGTAAACGACGCAGGAAACTCCCGGGAACCCAGCGAACACGGTGATCTGGCGGCGATCCTTCGCCGCCCCCTTCACCGATGAACGCACCCCTCGCATCCCTCAGGCGGCGCCGGTTGGCCGCCCTTGCCCTCGCCGGCGCCGCGGTCGCCGGGCTCGTCCCGTGGCGCGCCGCCGAGGCGGTCGAACCCGGGGTGATCACGACCCTGGCCGGGAGCCAGGTCGACACCGCCCCGACCCGGCTCAACCACCCCCGCACGGCCTCGGTCGACAGCGCCGGCAACGTCTACTTCACCGACACCGACAACAACATGATCCGGCGCATCGACCCCGCCGGGGCGGTGACCAACATCGCCGGCAACGGCGGCGCCGGCTACGGCGGCGACGGCGGCCCCGCCACCTCGGCCAGCATCTGGCGCCCGCACGGCGTCGCCGTGGACAGCGCCCGGGGCTACGTGTACATCGCCGACAGCCCCAACCACCGCATCCGCCGGGTCGACCTGGCCACCGGCATCATCACCACCGTGGCGGGGACGGGCCAGGGCGGCTACGGCGGCGACGGCGGGCCGGCCACCGCCGCCCGGCTCAACCGGCCCCGGTTCCTGATCGTGGCCCCCGACGGCAGCCTGATCATCGCCGACACCGACGGGCGGCGGGTCCGCAAGGTGAACCCGTCCGGCATCATCACCACCATCGCCGGGACGGGCCAGACGGGCTCCACCGGCGACGGCGGCCCGGCCACCTCGGCCCAGCTCGACGACCCCCGGGGCCTGGCCCTCGACCCCGCCACCGGCGACCTCTACATCTCCAACGCCGAGGGCACCCCGGTGCCCAGCGTGCGGCGCATCGACGCCGCCACGGGCGTGATCACCACCGTGGCCGGCGGCAACCCCTCCGGGTTCAGCGGCG
>JBOGFE010000131.1:0-3687 GCA_050741935.1 Acidimicrobiia bacterium
TCCGGGTCGGGTTCCTCGGAAACGACCCGGAGCAGGAGGTCCTGGAGCTGATCCGCATCGTGGAGCTCAGCCCCGAGAAGCTGGCGGAAGCCCGTGCCGAGGCATTGAAGATCGACGCCCGCGCCCAGCTGTACGGCCGCACATCTCCGGTGGAGGTGCGGCCGGCGGGATAGCGATGAGCAGCTCGACGCCGGGCCGCCGACTGGTACGCCGACTACCAGGAGCTGAAGGAGCTCCGTGAATGGGCCGGTGAGTTCGCCGGCGCCACCGTCGCCGAGGTCCCCGACTGCCCCGTCGTCCTCAAGAAGGGCCCATCGACGAGGGCACCGTCACCATCACCAACCAGCGGGTCGTCTTCCAGGGGACCAAGCAGTCACGCGAATGGGCGTTCGCCAAGCTGATCGGCGTCGAGCACGACCCCTCCCTCCCCTGGACGTCCATCCACGTCTCGCCGAGCACCGCTCCGGGCAGCCCCCCTACCCGGGGAGCCTCCCCGCGGCCCTGGCCGCCCCCGCCAGCTGACGTGACCTCCGCCGCGTCGACGGGGAGAACCCGCCGGGATGAGGCGCTCGAGCGTTTCGAGCAGGCCGTCGAGCTGCCCCTTCTGATTCTGGCCCCGGCAATGGTGCCCCTCATCGTGGCGCCGTTGCTGGTGCACCTCTCACCGACTCTCGAAGCCGGTCTGACTGCCGTCGAGTGGTTCATCTGGGCGGCGTTCGCCTTCGAGTACCTCGTGCGCCTCACGCTCACGGATCAGCGCTGGCGCTTCGTCCGTCGTGAGTGGCCGGACCTGCTCATCATCGTCCTGCCCTTCCTCCGGGCCCTGCGAGTGGTGCGGTCGGCACGGGCCCTGCGCTCGAGGGCGAGCAGGTGCTCATCGCCCGGCTAGGCGGTGAAGGCCGCCTACCTGGTGAGCGCCCTGGTCGAGTCGGGCGCGTCGGGTTCGGAGTGGGTGGCCATGAACTGGGGGCGCGGTTCGAGTCCGCTCACCTCCACCAGCGGCTCTGAGCAAACGTCCTGCTCAGAGCCGCTTTTTGATGATCCCACCAGTGACCGCGACTGACCGCCGCTGACCCGGTTCTCGCGCCGCTACTGGCACGGATCTGGCACGAGGGAACAGCGCGGTCGCCGCTCGGGCACGCCTCCTGCCGGTCGAGAGCTGCGGTCATAGGTCGTGCCGGCTCCTCAGCGGGCAACCACCGTTCCCGAAGCCGAACTCGAGGCGGTTGGGGTCACGGACCCGGCCCGGAGGCGACGACCCTGCTCAGGACCGCCTTCTCCAGGTTGGCATCCACGACCCCGACCTCCTCTCTTCTACGGGATACCGGTCCTGTCTCTGCTAGTGCCAGCGTTGCATGTGGTCGCGGATCTGCGGCGTGATGTTGGCGCCGCTGTAGTACTTCTCGTAGAACGCCTCGTCCACGTGGTGCACCACCGCGCCGAAGTTGCACTGCATGGGGTTGATGTAGGGCGGGCACGAACCGTAGCGATCGACGCAGTAGTCGATGAAGGCGATCGACGCTTCGATGGCGTAGTCAGACACCTTCGATCGCGGATGCTCCAGGATCGCCCGGACCGTCTGGGCGTTGAAGGGCCCCCCGTGAGTGAGCATCCAGTTGTCGTCCCCCGGGGACATCACATGGCCCTTGCTGTACTTCTCGTCCAAGTGGAACTTGATGATCGACTCCCCATCGGGGAAGCGCGGAGACGGGACGTACTGGGCTTCCTTGATCCCTTCCTTGCCGAAGATCTTCAGCGCACCGGTGGCGAGGGGCGCCTTCTCGTTGAGTGGCTCGCAATGGAACTGGAGCCCCCGGGCCACGTTCGGATACGCCCCCATCAGCACGTCGTCGAAGTAACCGCAGAAGACCCAGTTGCCGAGGCCCATCGACTCGGCGGCGAGCCGCATGTTCTGGACCATCGCCCCGGCGGGGTACGTCTCGACCTGGAACATGAACCAGTCGTAGGTGGCGATCGTGACGGGGAACTCAAGCTGCCCTTCCCTGACCCACTGGCCGACCCCGGCCGGCTCGCCGGTCTGGTCGTCGACGAAGTACAGGTGCCAGAAGTCGAAGAAGTTGAGGAGGAAGCTGAAGTAGAGGAACCCGACGTCGGTGACGGGGATGAACCAGGTCGTGCCGTCTCGGTTCAGGTTGAACTGGTATGGCCCGAAGAGCGTGGCGTTCGGCGCGCCCGGAGCCCGGGTCGCCCAGTCGATGTCGGGTCGGCCGTCGAGGACCCGGTGCATGCCCTCCCGGTACCAGCCGAGGACCTTGTCGTAGTCTTCCTCATCCTCGATCTCGACCATCTTCTCCCGCTCCTGCCCGGGGTTGTAGACGTAAGAACCGCTGTCGTTGACGACCAGCAGGTCGCTCGCCCACGAGTTGCCCGGGGTCGGGACGGTACGGCCGGAGACGATGGTGAGCTCGTGGAACCCTCCGTTGACGGCGATGTCCCAGTTGACCATGCCGTTGGGCCCACAGGCGGACCAGGTGAGGATGGCCTCCTCCACCTCCGTCAGCGGCATGACGGGATGCGCGGACTTGAACGCGAGTGGCCCCCGCTCCTGGACCACGGTCCGGCCCGTAGCCCCGCGAGTCTCTTCCTCGCCGCTTTCGATCGAGTACCCGCGCGCCACGCGACGGCTGCGCTGCGTCGCCAAGAGCTTCCCCAGAGGCTTCGTCTCATCGGAGTACAGCTTCAACTGCTCCCGCTGTTCCTTGGTAATTTCGGCTACGGCCACGGTTGCCTCCTAAACCTGAACATGACTGAAAGGCCGGTGAGGAAAGAAATCCCCGGTGCAGGTCCGGTTCGTTCGACTCTCGGGGCTTCGACTGTCGGGGGGAAGGAGACGCTCCCCGAGCCAACTCCCACAGTCGAAGCATCGGTTCGGTACCGAAGCCGATGGGAGGCGGCCAGCGGGAAACGGCCGCTCGGCCGTCCTCACATCAATCCCCCGGCGTGGGGTGCGGTGTCAACGAGCGGCGGGGGCAGCCGGGACTCGGTCACCCCCGGTGACGAACCCCGCCCCCGGCCCCCGCCTCACCCACTCGGTCGGGTCCGGTTTCGGCCCGCCGGTGACCCAGACGAGGCGACCGCGATTGAGGTGAACGTCCTTGACAGCTGTCGCTACCCTCGGGGCGGTCCGAGAATCTGCTGGTCATCTATTCAGGCTGGAGAGAATGCCGATGAGCTCCGGCGCCGCGCCGCCGGCTGATCGTTGGCCTACCAGCATGCTGCGCCTGGCCCGGCTGGTCACCTTCCTCGGTGAGGCGGGCCCGGGTAACAGGCGGCTCCTCGTCCGCCATAAGCTGCATTACGCCCTGGTGGTGACAGGCACAGTGGTGCTGGGAGCAGCGGCGGTCACCCTCGCAGTCGAGGACGGTCACGGCGGCGCCATCGACTCCTTCGGCGACGCCCTGTGGTGGGCGGCCACCACCATCACCACCGTCGGCTACGGCGACACCTTCCCCGTGACCCCCGCGGGCCGCGGCATCGCCAGCCCCCCGGGTTCGAATCCCGGTCCCTCCGCCGGCGCTGTGCCTACCTCTCGCCGGCCGCGGCCTCGAAGAGCAGCCGGCGGTGGTCGGAGCCCTCGCCGGCGATGGCATAGACGAGGAGACGGTCGCCGGAGACCACGGTTGCCTCCATGTGCAGGTTCTCGGCGCGGTCCGAGATCCGGGACAG
>JBOGFE010000132.1:0-7187 GCA_050741935.1 Acidimicrobiia bacterium
GGCCAACCACGGTAAGAAGCCCAACGTCGGACGGCGGTAACCGCCCGGGGGGCGGGGTGTCCCCGAAGGGCTCGATACTCGTCGGCACCTGCTCCTGGACGGACCGGACGCTGGTCCGGGACGCCGACTTCTACCCCAAGAAGTCGATGAAGGCGGAGGAGCGCCTGCGGTACTACGCCTCGATCTTCCCCCTCGTCGAGGTCGACTCCACCTACTACTTCCCGCCCACCGAGGAGATGGTGGGCTTGTGGGTCAACCGCACGCCGGCCCGCTTCACCATGAGCGTGAAGGCGTACTCGCTCCTCACCGGCCATCCCACCCGGCCCGATTCGATCTGGCCCGAGGTGGCCGAGGAGATCCCCCTCGAGCATCAGGGGAAGCGCTCCAACTACCTGTCCCACCTGCCGCCGGCGGCGGTCGACGAGGCCTGGGAGCTGTTCCGCCGGGCGCTGATGCCGCTCCACTCGGCAGGCAAGCTCGGCACGGTGCTGTTCCAGTACCCGCACTGGTTCCGGCCCAAGGCCGAGACCCGCCAGGTGCTGGCCGAGCTGGCCGACCGGCTCCCCGACTACGACTGCGCCGTCGAGTTCCGCCACGGCTCCTGGCTGGCCGAGGGCGAACGGGAACGGACCCTCGCCCACCTCGAGCGCCACGGGCTCGTGTTCGTGTGTGTCGACGAGCCCCAGGGCTTCTCCTCCTCGGTGCCGCCGGTGGCGGCGGCCACCGCCGACATCGCCGTCGTCCGCTTCCACGGCCGCAACACCGCCACCTGGGAGGACCGGGCCGTCACCACCGCCGCCGAGCGCTTCGCCTACCGGTACAGCGAGGACGAGCTGGCGGAGTGGGTCCCGAACCTGCGCAGCCTGGCCGGCTCGGCCAAGGAGACCCACGCCCTCATGAACAACTGCTACCGGGACTACGCCGTCGACAACGGCCGCCAGCTGGCGGCGCTGCTGGGGGAAGGCCTCCAGCCCGACGAGCGGTGACCCCGGCGTTCCTGGAACGCCGATTGGCCCGGATGGCGCAAACGGCAGGCCAAGAACGAGGAGTCAGCCCATCCGGCTGACCGGCGACGTGCCGAAGCGGACGGCCATCATCTCCTTCAGGCCCTGAGGGAAGTTCCGGGCCGCCCGATGGGTGCCGGCCAGGGCCCGCTGGGCTTTGGCGTCCCCTTCGAAGGCGGCGATGCAGCCCTCGGGCTCCACGTTGGCCAGGGCCAGGATGGCCCCGGCGCAGCCCAGTGGCCCGGCCAGGGCCAGCAGCGCCGCGGAGCCGGTGTAGAGCGGGCGGCCCCACTCGAGCTCCTCCAGGAGGCGATCGGGGTCGCCACTCGAGTCCTTGAGCCCGCTGACGGGCAGCTCGCCCAGCACCTCGACCGGGATGCCGGGAGCCGACGCCTTGGGGAAGTGGTAGGCGAGAACCGGGAGGTCGCCGGCGGCCCGGGCGACCAGGTCGTAGTAGGGCCGGGGGTCGTCGACCCGCGGCGGTGACAGCACGAGCACGCCGTCGGCGCCGTGCTCCCGGGCCGAGAGGGTGAGGGCGACCGCCTGGCGGGCGGAGGGCGCGCCGGTGCCCGCCAGCACCGGCACCGGGTCGGGCACGGCGTCGCGCACGGCCGAGAGCAGGGTCACCCGCTCCTCGGGCGAGAGGGAGGCGGCCTCCCCGGTGGAACCGGCCACCACCACGCCCCGCACCCCCAGCGCCACCAGGTGGGCGGCGTGGAGGGCGGTGGCGTCCGCGTCGAGATCGCCGTCGTCGTCGAAGAGCGTGGCCAGGGCCACGCCAACTCCAACGAAGGGCGGATCAGCCACGAGCCCACGGTAGCGTTTCGGCCATGGAGCTCTCCTCGCTGGTCCGAACCGACGGCGGCAAGATCGTCCTGGTGGTCATGGACGGCCTCGGCGGGTTCGCCGACACCCGCAACGGCACCGAATCCGAAGAGGCCTCGACCCCCAACCTCGACCGGCTGGTGGACGAAGGCGTCACCGGCCTGGGTGAGCCGGTGGGTCCGGGCATCACACCCGGGTCCGGTCCCGGTCACCTGGCGCTGTTCGGCTACGACCCCGAGGTCTTCGAGCTGGGCCGGGGGGCCCTGTCCGCCGCCGGCCTGGAGTTCGGCCTGGCTCCCGGCGACGTCGCCGCCCGGGGCAACCTGTGCACGCTCGACTCCGCCGGCGTGATCATCGACCGCCGGGCGGGGCGCCTCCCCGACGACGAGGCCCGGGCCGTCGTCGACCTGCTGGCCGACAAAGTGGCCATCGAGGGATGCGAGGTCGTCTTCCGCCACGAGCGGGAGCACCGGGTGCTGGTGGTGCTGCGGGGTGACGGCCTCGACCCCCGCCTGTCCGACACCGACCCCCAGGTCACTGGCGTCGCCCCCCTCACCCCCACCCCCCTCGATCCGGCGGCGGAGCGGACGGCGGCGGTGGTGGCCGAGCTCGAAGCCCAGGTGCGGGCCGCCCTCTCCGACCAGCCCAAGGCCAACGGCCTGCTGCTGCGGGGCTTCGACCAGCATCGGGAGCTGCCCGGCTTCAAGGAGCGCTACGGCCTCCGGGCGGCGGCGGTCGCCATCTACCCGATGTACCGTGGCATCGCCCGGCTGCTGGGCATGGACGTGCTCGGCGCCCCCGGCGGTCTCGACGACCAGCTGGCGATCCTGTCCGGGGCGTGGGCCGATTACGACTACTTCTTCTTCCACCACAAGGCCACCGACTCGGCCGGCGAGGACGGCGACCGGCCCCGCAAGATCGCCGCCATCGAACGCCTCGACGCCGCCCTGCCCGCCATCCTGGACCTCGGCCCCGACGTGGTCATGGTGTCCGGCGACCACGCCACCCCCACCCAGATGGCGGCCCACTCCTGGCACCCGGTCCCCATCGCGCTGTGGGGACCCCGGGTGGGCCGGGACGACACCGACCGCTTCGGCGAGCGCTGGTGCCGCCTCGGCGGCCTGGGTACCCGGCCGATGAAGACCATGATGCCGATCCTCCTGGCCAACGCCGGCCGCCTGCAGAAGTACGGGGCCTGAGCGCCGTTTATTCGATCTCGGGGCCGGGTACCCGGCACAGGAGATGGAAGGAAACGGAAGGACCCGGGTCGCCGACCACGCCGAGGAGGTGGCCGGCCGCCTCGACGTCGACGTCGTCCCCACCGCTCCCGAGGACAACGACTACCGGCGCATGCGGCGGGCCCGGACGATCCGCCGGACCTTCATGGCGCTGGTGGCCGCCTTCCTGCTGCTGGGCCTGAGCGGGACCCTCGGTGTCCGCACCCGGACGGTCACCGCCGAGGGCGGCGGCTACGAGCTCAGCGTCACCTACGGGCAGGTCTCCCGGCCCGGCCTCCCGACAGCCTGGGGTTTCGAGGTGCACCACCCCGGCGGCTTCGACGGTCCCATCACCATCTCGGCGTCCAGCGCCTACCTCGACCTCTTCGACGAGAACGGCTTCGATCCCCAGCCCGCCAAGGTGACGGCCACGCCCGACGCCGTCATCTGGGAGTTCGAACCCCCGCCCGGCGACACCCTCGCCGTCTCCCTCGACGCCCGCATCGAACCGGCCGCGCAGTGGGGCCGCTCGGCGGTGACGTCGGTGCTCGAGGAGGGCCGGCCGGTGGTCAGCGCCCGCTACAAGACATGGGTCCTGCCGTAATGGAGCTCGTGCTCCGCGCCACCGCCATCCTACTTCTTCCTGTGGGCCATCACCCGGGGCCTGGGCAAGCGGGAGCTGGCCGAGATGAGCGCCTTCGAGCTCCTCCTGCTCGTGACGGTGGGCGACCTCATCCAGCAGGGCGTCACCCAGGAGGACATGTCGGTGACCGGCGCCATGCTGGCCGTGGGCACCATCGCGGTGTGGATCCTGATCTTCTCCTGGATCGGCTACCGGTGGCGGCCGGCCCGCCGGGCCATCGAAGGCGTGCCGGTGGTCATCGTGCGCGACGGCCGTCCCCTGGACGACGCCCTGCGCCTGGAGCGGGTCAGCCTGGACGAGCTGCTGGAGGGAGCGCGCAACCAGGGCATCGCCAACCTGCGGGACGTCGACCTGGCCATCCTCGAGCCCGACGGGCGCTTCTCCTTCCTGAAGAAGGAGGGTTCCGGGGCCGACCAGCACCAGGCCCCGGAACGCCACAAGGCCTGAGCGGGGCCGCGGGCAGGGGCTAGGGTCCGGCGCCATGGCGACAAAGTCCGAAGAACCGGTCGGTCCGTTCCCACCGGGCACCGAGCCCGAGGATTACGACAAGCTCCGGCGGCGGGTGCTGTGGAAGATGCCGTACGGGCTCTACGTGGTCGGCTCCCGGGCCGGAGACCGGCGCAACCTGATGACGCTCAACTTCGCCACGCAGGTGTCCTTCGAGCCCAAGCTGGTGGGCATCGGCGTGGAGAAGGAGGCCTTCACCCATGAGCTGATCGCCGAGGGAGGGGTGTTCTCCCTCAACATCATCAGCCGGGAGGACCGGGCCATCGTGCGCAAGTTCGTGAAGCCGGTGGAGGCCGACCCCGACGGCAGGGCCCTCAACGGGTTCCCGGTCCACGCCGGGCTCTCGGGCGCCCCCATCCTCGACCAGGCGGTGGCCTACGTGGACTGTGAGGTGCGCAACCCCGTCGACTGCGGCGGGCACACGTTCTTCATCGGCGAGGTGGTCGACGCCGCCTTCCTGGTCGAGGACGAGGAGACCGAGGTCCTCCGCATGGAGGACACCCGCATGAGCTACGGCGGCTGAGCGCCCGGCCGAAGGTTTGGGCAGAGATCCGCTTGACCCTCCAGTTGGTGGAGGGTCGATGGTGATCCACGTGGACACGACACTCCTGACGATCGGTGAGCTGGCCAAGCGCACGGGCCTGTCCGTGCGCACGGTCCGCTTCTACTCCGACGCCGGGGTCGTGCCACCCAGCGACCGCAGCCCCTCGGGCTACCGCCTCTACGACGCCGAGGCCCTGGCCCGGCTGGAGACGGCAGTCTCGCTGCGGGAACTCGGCTTCGACCTCGCCACCGTGCGAGGGGTGCTCGACCGCCAGGTCGGCCTCGCCGACGTGGTCGGCCTGCACGCCGAGGCGCTGGACGCCCAGATCTCCATCCTGCGCCTGCGGCGGGCCATCCTGCGCGCCGTGGCCAAGCGGGATCCGAACATCAAGGACGTGGAACTCATGAACAAGCTGGCCCGGCTCTCCGCCGAGGAGCGCAACCGGATCATCAGCAGCTTCTACGACGAGGTCTTCGGCGGCCTCGACATCGACCTCGAGTTCGAGCAGCGCCTGCGCTCGGCCACCCCCGACCTGCCCGACGACCCCGGCCCCGAGCAGGTGGAGGCCTGGATCGAGCTGGCCGAGCTCGTCGCCGACCCCGGCTTCCGGGCCCGGGTGCGCCAGATGGCCGAGGGCCACTCGGCCATCCGGGAGGGGGGCGGCGAGGTCATGCCCGAGTCCGCCCGGGGCTTCGAGATGGTGGTGGCCGAGCAGGCCGGCGCCGCCCTGGCGTCGGGCGTCGACCCGGCGTCGCCGGAGGCGGCGGCCGTGCTCGCCCCCATCCTCGACGCCATCCGCGGCGAGGCCGCCGACAGCCCCGAGCTGCGGGCCGACATCGCCGGCCGCTTCGAGGCCGGCAACGACGGCCACGTGGAGCGGTACTGGCAGCTCCTCGGCGTCATCAACGGATGGGGTTCCTTCCCGTCCATGACGCCGGCCTTCGAGTGGACCATCGCCGCCCTTCGCGCCCACCCGGCGCCGTTACCCTAAAGTGCGGCGCCTGGGATCTGGGGACATCGGAGGAGGGGTGTGCACCACATCGACGAACAGGTGGAGAAGTACGTGGAGGGCCTGTTCGAGGTCCACCATCACGAAGCCGTCCTGGCCGAGATGGAGGCCCGGGCCGAAGCCGAGGGGTTCCCCATCATCGGCCGGGCCGTCGGCCGGCTCCTCGAGCTCCAGACCCGGGCCGTGGGCGGCCGGCGGGTCCTGGAGCTCGGGTCCGGCTTCGGCTACTCCGCCTACTGGTTCGCCCGGGCCGTGGGCGAGGGCGGCGAGGTCATCTGCACCGAGGAGAACGACGATCTGATCGCCGACGCCGAGCGCTACCTCGGCCGGGCCGGAGTCTGGGACCGGGTCCGCTACCAGCGGGGCGACGGTCTCGAGCTCCTCTCCAAGCTGGACGACGAGCTCGACGTCGTCTACGTCGACACCCACAAGTTCCAGTATCCCGACGCCTGGAAGGCGGCCCGCACCCGGATCCGGGTCGGCGGGATCTACCTGTGCGACAACGTGCTCTGGCGGGGCATGGTCCCCCGGGGCGATGACGACACCGTCTTCCCCGGCTGGCCCGACGCCATCCGGGAGCACAACCGCCTTGTGGCCTCCGACCCGAGCTGGGTCTCCCACCTCGACCCCACCCGCGACGGGGTGATGGTCGCCCTGCGGGTCGCCTAGCCGGCGCCGATCGGCATTCGGGAAGCGATTGCCTCGGTTTCCGAGGCAGATCCTGCCCGGATCGGGTCCGGCAGGCTCAGCGCAGCAGGTAACCCAGTACCCGGCGCATCACGTCGGTCCGGGCGTCGAAGCCGACCACATCCTCCAGTGAGAACCCGAGGAGGACGGCGGAGCCGGTGGTCACGCCGGCGGCCGCGGGCGCCGGCCGGCCGGTCGGCGGGCGGTAGCGGGCGGAGGTGGCTCCCTCGAGGTGCGGGTAGTCGGCCGCGTCGCTCGCTTCGGCGACGGGCTCGAAGGCGGACGTCCGGCCCGGGGCCGACCCCTCCAGCGAGAAGGCCGCCCCCTCGAAGGGCACGCCGACGCCTTCGACCTCCTGCCCGCCGGTCTGCTCCCGGTGGTTGGCGCCCAGCCAGTACTGGAAGAAGTCGTCGGAGAGGACGGTGCAGCCGTCCTCGCCCCGGTCGAAGGGGTTGCAGGGGTGGTCTCCGGGGTAGCCGGCCGGGTCGTACTCGTCGCCCTCGGCGTAGGGCCGGCCCGCCTCCCGGCCCAGGTACAGGAGCCGCCCGCCTCCGTTCAGGTAGTCCCGGGCCGCCATCGACTCCTCCAGGGCGAGCCGGGAGGAAACCCCGGGCAGGGTGACGCCGGACGGGCCCGGCGTGACCCACACCACCGCCCGGTAGTGGGCCAGCACCCCGAGCGGGTGGGGTGGGCGGCGGCCGTGGGCTTCCACGTCGTAGACGTCGGTGGCGATGCCGGCGGCGGCCAGCGC
>JBOGFE010000133.1:0-7713 GCA_050741935.1 Acidimicrobiia bacterium
ATCTTGACGAGGCGGGGCACCTCCATGACGTTGCCCAGCCCCAGGCTGTCCTTGAGGGCACCCTTGACCTCGGCGTCGTACTTGGCCCGCAGACGGGGCCGGGCCGGGGCCTCCACCGACTCGGTCGCCGTCATCAGATGTCCCCCCGGCACTTGGCGCAGACCCGGACCTTCTTGCCGTTGGCGTCGAAGCGGTACCCGATGCGGGTGGGGCCGCCGCAGGAGCCGCACTCCAGCGCCACGTTGGAGGCGTCGAGCGGCATGTCCTTGTCGATGATCCCGGCCTGCATGGTGGCCCGCTGGGGACGCTGGTGCTTCTTGGCCACGTTGACGCCTTCGACGATCACCCGGTCGCGGCCCTTGGCCCCCCGGGCCCCCGGCAGGGCCGGGATGACGCGCATGATGACGCCGCCGTCGCCCTTGTCCTTGCCGGCGATGACCTTCACCCGGTCGCCTTTGCGGAGTTTCATGTCAGAGCACCTCGGGGGCGAGGGAGATGATGCGCATGAACCGCCGGTCCCGCAGCTCCCGGCCCACGGGGCCGAAGATGCGGGTGCCACGGGGTTGCATCTGGTCGTTCACGAGCACGGCGGCGTTCTCGTCGAAACGGATGTAGCTGCCGTCGGGGCGCCGCTTCTCCTTGGCCGTGCGCACCACCACGCACTTGACCACGTCGCCCTTCTTGACCGCCGCCCCCGGGATGGCGTCCTTGACCGTGGCCACGAAGACGTCGCCGATGCTGGCGTAGCGGCGCTTGGTGCCGCCCAGCACCTTGATGCAGAGGACCTCCTTGGCCCCCGAGTTGTCCGCCACCTTGAGCCGGGACTCCTGCTGGATCATGACGTCACCGGGCCCGTTCGAGGACTTCGACCACGCGCCACCGCTTGAGGGCGGAAAGCGGGCGGGTCTCTTGGACGCGCACGCGGTCGCCCTCTTTGAGGTCGTTCACCTCGTCGTGGGCGTAGAGCTTCTTGGTGCGCTTCTGGGTCTTCTGGTACCGGGCGTGCCGGACCCGCTCGACGACGGCCACCACCACGGTCTTGTCCATCTTGGTGGACACGACGGTGCCCTCCCTGACCTTGCGGCGGTTCACCCGGGGAGTTGACTCGCTCATGACTTCATCACGATCTCTCTGCTGCCTCGGCGGCGGCGATCTCCCGCTCCCGCAGGAGCGTCTTGATCCGGGCGATGTCGCGGCGCACCTGACCGAGGCGAGCCGAGTTGTCGAGCTGGCCGGTGACGTTGGCGAAGCGGAGGTTGAAGAGCTCCGCCTTGGATTCGGCCAGGCGAACCTCGAGCTCGGTCTCGTCGAGGTCGCGCAGCTCGGCGCTGGCCCTGGCCATCAGGCTTCGTCCTCGCGGAGGACGAACCGGCACTTGATGGGCAGCTTGTGGGCGGCGAGGCGCATGGCCTCCTTGGCCACCGGCTCCGCCACCCCGGAGAGCTCGAACATGATCCGGCCGGGGCGAACCACCGCCACCCAACGCTCCGGGTTGCCCTTGCCCGAACCCATGCGGGTCTCGGCCGGCTTCTCGGTGATGGGCTTGTCGGGGAAGATGTTGATCCAGACCTTGCCGCCCCGCTTGATGTGGCGGGTCATGGCGACACGGGCGGCCTCGATCTGGCGGTTGGTGATCCAGCCCGGCTCCAGGGCCTGGAGGCCGTAGTCGCCGAAATTGACCCGGAAGGCACCTTTGGCCGCGCCTTCCATGCGCCCCCGGTGCGTTTTGCGGTGCCGGACCTTCTTGGGCATCAACATGGCGCGTCCCTAGTCCTCGTCGCCCCGGAAGTGGGGGGCCTCGTGGTGGGTCCGGGTGCGGCGCTCGATCTCCTCTTCCTCGGCCAGGAGGCGCTCCAGCTCGGGGTCGGCCTCCTTCAGGACCGGCTTGCCGGGATCGGGCGCGTCGTCGGAGGCGGCCACCTGCTCGACGGTGACCGGCTCGCTCTCGGGCCGGCGCCGGCCACCACCGGCACTGATCACCCGGCGGGGACGGGCCTGGCCGGCCGTCTCCCCCACCGCCATGGCCGCTTCCTTGGCGATCTTGTCCTCACTGGCCCGGTAGGGAAGGATGTCGCCCTTGTAGATCCACACCTTGACGCCGATGCGGCCGAAGGTGGTCCGGGCCTCGGCGAAGCCGTAGTCGATGTCGGCCCGCAGCGTGTGGAGCGGCACCCGGCCTTCGCGGTACCACTCCCGGCGGGCCATCTCCGCCCCACCCAGACGCCCGGAGCACTGCACCCGGATGCCGAGGGCGCCGGCCTTCATCGCCGTCTGCACGGCCCGCTTCATGGCCCGGCGGAACGAGACCCGCCCGGTGAGCTGGTCGCCGACACCCTGGGCGATCAGGTTGGCGTCGAGCTCGGGCTGCTTGATCTCCTGGATGTTGAGCTGGATCTTCGGGTTCCCGGTGATCTTGAACAGGCCCTGGCGCAGCCGGTCGGCCTCCACGCCCCGGCGCCCGATGACGATGCCGGGCCGGGCCGTGTGCACGTCGATGCGGAGCCGGTCCCGGGTGCGCTCGATCTCCACCCGAGAGACGGCGGCCCGGCGCAGCTGGGCGTCGAGGTACTTGCGGATCTGGACGTCGTCGATCAGGTAGTCGGTGTACTCGCGGTCCGCGAACCAGCGGGACTTCCAGTCGGTGACGATGCCCAGCCGGAATCCGTAGGGGCTCACCTTGTGGCCCATCAGCTACTGCCTTCCTCTTCGTCGGATTCGGTTGCCGCCTCGTCCCCGGCGGCCGGCCCCTCATCCCTACCCAGCGTGGCGTAACGGGCTGCCTTCTCCTCGGCCGTCTCCTCGGCCGCGACGGGAGCCTCGTCCTCCACGGCGGCCACCTCGGCCTCGGCCACCGGGGCGGGCTCGGCCTCGGCTACCGGAGCCTCCTCGACCGTCTCCTCGGGAGCGGCGGCCGGCGCCGCCTTCCCCTTGGGCGCCTTCCCGGCGGCCGGCTTGTCCTCGCCCCGGCGACGGCGGGGAAGGACGCCCCGGCGCCGTCCGGGCTGGGCCGCCTCCTTCCGGCGACGGGCCTGGAGCTGCTCGTCGGAGAAGCGGGCCACGATGATGGTGATGTGGCTCGTCCGCTTCCGGATGCGGGTGGCCCGGCCCCGGGCCCGGGGCCGCCAGCGCGTGATGGTCGGGCCCTCGTCGGCGTAGGCCACGGAACCGAAGAGCTCGTCGGCGGGGAGGTCGAGGGTGTGCTCGGCGTTGGCCACGGCCGAGTTCAGGACCTTGAGGACCTCGCGGGCCACGCTGCGCTCACAGAACTGCAGGACGTGGCGGGCTTCGTCCACGGGCAGGCCGCGGACGAGCGCCAGGACCTCCCTCACCTTGTAGGCGGAGGTCCGCAGGTAGCGCAGGGTGGCCTTGGTCTCGGGCATCGTCGTTACCGCCGGCTCGAGCGTTCCTGGCCGGCGTGGTACCGGAAGGTACGGGTGGGGGCGAACTCACCGAGCTTGTGGCCGACCATGGCCTCGGTGACGTAGACGGGCACGTGCTTGCGACCGTCGTGCACGGCGATGGTGTGGCCCACCATCTCGGGGATGATGGTGGAGCGACGCGACCACGTCTTGACGACCCGCTTGTCACCGGACTCGTTCAGGCGCTCCACCTTCACCCGCAGGTGGTCATCGATGAAGGGGCCCTTCTTCAGGCTGCGCGGCATGAGCTACCTCCGGGCCCCTCGGGCGCGACGACGACGGATGATGAGGGCGTCGGAGGACTTGTGCTTGGCCCGCGTGCGGCCCTCCTTCTTCCCCCACGGCGAAGTGGGGTGGCGGCCGCCGGAGCTCTTGCCTTCGCCGCCGCCCAGGGGATGGTCGACCGGGTTCATGGCCACGCCGCGGACGTGGGGCCGCTTGCCCTTCCAGCGGGAGCGGCCGGCCTTGCCCAGGGAGATGAGCTCGGCCTCGACGTTGCCGACCTGGCCGACGGTGGCCCGGCAGTCGATGGGCACCCGGCGCATCTCCGTGGAGGGCAGGCGCACGGTGGCGAAGTCGCCTTCCTTGGCCACCAGCTGGACGCTCATGCCCGCCCCGCGGGCGATCTTGCCGCCGGCGCCGGGCTTGAGCTCGACGTTGTGGATGACGGTACCGACGGGGATGTAACGCAGCGGCAGCGCGTTGCCCGGCCGGATCTCGGACCCCTGGCCCGACAGCAGGACGTCGCCCACCTCCACCCTCGCGGGAGCGATGATGTAACGCTTCTCGCCGTCCCGGTAGTGGAGCAGGGCGATGCGGGCGTTGCGGTTGGGGTCGTACTCGATGGTCGCCACCTTGGCCGGGATGCCGTCCTTCTCCCGGCGGAAGTCGATGACCCGGTAGCGCTGCTTGTGGCCTCCGCCGCGGTGGCGCGCCGTCAGCCGCCCGTGGACGTTGCGGCCGCCGGTTGACGGCTTCGCCTTGGTCAGCGAGCGCTCGGGGCGGTCGCTGGTGATCTCGGCGAAGTCGGAGACCGACTGGAACCGCCGTCCCGGACTGGTGGGCTTGCGCTTGCGCAGGGGCATGGCGAGCTAGCTCCCGAAGATGTCGATGCGGTCGTCGGCGGCCAAGGTGACGATCGCCCGCTTGGTGTCAGGTCGCTTACCCATGGTGTTGGACCGGCGGTTGCGCTTCAGCTTTCCCTTGCGGTTGAGCGTCGAGATGTTCGTCACCTTCACGTTGAAGATGGCCTCCACCGCCTGCTTGATCTCGATCTTGTTGGCGTCGGGGGCGACGATGAACGTGTAGACGTTGCTGTCGAGCAGGGCGTAGGACTTCTCGGACACCACCGGCCGCAGGACGATGTCGCGGGGGTCCTTGCTCATTCGTCCTCCTCGGGGACACCCCGAACCCCGGGCTCACCTGCTTCATCCGCCGGCGCCGCTTCGACCGGGGCCTCCTCCGGAACATCCGGCGGGCTGGCCAGCGGCACCTCGGAGCCGGGGGTCGCCGGCGTGGGGTCGATGACCGGCGGGGAAGCGGCTCCGAACCCGGCGTCACCGAGGCCCTCGGGCGCTCCGGATGGGGCTCCCTCGGCCCGGCGGGCCAGGGCCGCCAGGGTGTCGGCGGTGAAGATGACCCGGTCGGCCACCAGCACGTCGTAGGCGGAGAGCTCCTCCACGCTGGTGAGGGCCACCCGCTCGCCCAGGTTGCGGAACGACTTCCAGGCCGCCTCGTCATCCCGGGGCAGCACCACCAGGACCCGCTCCCGGTCCTCGACGCCCAGGGCTTTGAGCCCCTGGCGGGCCTCCTTGGTCTTGGGCGCGGCCAGGCCCCATCCCTCCACCACCACCACGGCACCCGTGGCGGCCCGGTCGGACAGCGCCGAGCGCAGCGCGAGCCACACCATCTTCTTCGGGGTCCGCTGCCGGTAGCTCCGGGGAGTGGGACCGTGGGCGACGCCACCACCGGACCAGTGGGGCGCCCGGGAGGAACCCTGCCGGGCCCGGCCCGTGCCCTTCTGGCGCCAGGGCTTCGCACCACCCCCGGACACCTCGGCCCGGGTCTTGGTGGAGTGGGTGCCGGAACGGGCGGCGGCCAGCTGGGCCGTCACCACCTGGTGCATGACCGGGACGTTGGGCTGGATGCCGAAGATGCTGGCCGGCAGTTCAGGATGCTCGACGACCACCGCCATCACGCACCGCCCTTCACGGCGTTGCGCACGAACACCAGCCCGCCGGCGGGACCGGGAACGGCGCCCCGGATGAGGAGCAGGCCCCGTTCGGCGTCGCCCTCCACCACCTCGAGGTTGAGCGTGGTGATCCGGGCGTTGCCGTGTTGGCCTGCCATCTTGACGCCTTTGAACACCCGCGACGGGGTGGCGCAGGCGCCGATCGAACCCGGTGCCCTGTGCTTCTTGTGGTTCCCGTGGGATCCGCCCTGACCTTTGAAGTTGTGGCGCTGGATGTGGCCCGTGAATCCCTTGCCCTTGGAGATGCCGGTCACGTCGACCTTCTCTCCGGTGGCGAAGACGTCGGCGACGATCACCTGACCGACGGAGAAGGCACTGGAGTCGTCCACGCGCAGCTCGGCCAGATGGCGGGCGAGCGGGGCGTCGTGGGACTTGAAGTGGCCCGTCTCCGGCTTGTTCACCCGCTTGGGCTTGACGTCGCCGAAGGAGAGCTGCACGGCCGAGTAGCCGTCGCGTTCGGGTGTCTTCACGGAGACGACGCGACAAGGCCCGGCCTGGATGACCGTCACCGGGATGGCCCGGTTCTGGTCGTCCCAGACCTGGGTCATGCCGAGCTTCTGCCCGAGGATGCCCTTTCTGGCCATGAGTGCTTACGCCTGCTGGATCTTGATTTCGATGTCGACGCCCGCCGGCAGGTCCAGCCGCTGGAGGGAGTCGACCGTCTTGGGGGTGGGCTCGAGGATGTCGAGCAGCCGCTTGTGGACCCGCATCTCGAAGTGCTCGCGGGAGTCCTTGTCGACGTGGGGGGAGCGGATGACGCAGTACCGGTGGATCTCGGTGGGCAGCGGAACCGGGCCCCGCACCCGCGCCTGGGTGCGCACGACCGTCTCGACGATCTTCTTCGTCGACTGGTCGATGATCTCGTGATCGTAGGCCTTCAGCCTGATCCGGATCTTCTGTCCCTTGGCGTCCGCCATGTTTCCTTTCGCGCTTCTTACTTGATGATCTTGATGACCCGGCCGGCGCCGACCGTACGGCCGCCTTCACGGATGGCGAAGCGGAGCCCCTCCTCCATGGCGATGGGGTTGATGAGCTCGACGTGCATCTCCGTGTTGTCGCCCGGCATCACCATCTCGGTGCCCTCGGGCAGGTTGCAGGCCCCGGTGATGTCGGTGGTCCGGAAGTAGAACTGGGGCCGGTAGTTGTTGAAGAAGGGGGTGTGCCGCCCTCCCTCCTCCTTGGTGAGCACGTAGACCTGGGCGTCGAAGACGGTGTGAGGGTTGATGGATGCCGGCTTGGCCAGGACCTGGCCCCGCTCCACGTCTTCCTTCTTGGTGCCCCGCAGGAGGGCGCCGATGTTGTCGCCGGCCCGGCCCTCGTCCAGCAGCTTGCGGAACATCTCCACACCGGTGCAGACCGTCTTGGTCGTGGGCCGGATGCCGACGATCTCGACCTCCTCGCCGACCTTGACCTGGCCGCGCTCCACGCGGCCGGTCACCACGGTGCCGCGCCCGGTGATGGTGAAGACGTCCTCGATGGGCATCAGGAAGGGCTTGTCGATGTCGCGCTCGGGCTCGGGGAAGTAGCTGTCGACCGCGGCCATCAACTCCCAGATCTTGGCCTTCCAGGCCTCGTCACCTTCGAGGGCCTTGAGCGCCGAGACCCGCACCACCGGGATGTTGTCGCCGTCGAACTCGTATTCGCTGAGCAGCTCGCGCACCTCGAGCTCGACCAGCTCGAGGATCTCCTCGTCATCCACCGCGTCGGCCTTGTTGAGGGCGACGACGATGTTGGGCACGCCCACCTGGCGGGCCAGCAGCACATGCTCGCGGGTCTGGGGCATGGGCCCGTCGGTGGCGGCCACCACCAAGATGGCGACGTCCATCTGAGCCGCCCCGGTGATCATGTTCTTGATGTAGTCGGCATGGCCCGGACAGTCGACGTGGGCGTAGTGACGGTTCTCCGTCTGGTACTCCACGTGGGCGATGGCGATGGTGATGCCCCTGGCCTTCTCCTCCGGCGCCTTGTCGATCTGGTCGAAGGGCGTGAAGGTGACCGTCGGGTCCTTTTCGGCCAGGACCTTGGTGATCGCCGCGGTGAGCG
>JBOGFE010000134.1:0-6240 GCA_050741935.1 Acidimicrobiia bacterium
CCCCCTACCGGCGCGACGGCCTCCAGGCGCTCATGGCCATGCACTGCGGGCCCGTCCGGCACAAGATGGCTCCCAGCCAAGGCAGCGCCCTGCGAGCCCTCGATCTCGTCGTGCACGAAACCGGCCACCAAGCTGTCCACGAAGGCGACCACATCCAGACGATCTACCGAGGGCTCGTCGAAGACACCGAACGCAACAAGTCGATCTGCTCCGACATCGCCGCCGCCGTCGGGGCCGGCCGGAACTGCCTCGTCCTGACCCGCTGGACCGAACACCTCGACCTCATCGTCGAGATGCTCGCCGGCCACGACCTCCAACCGCTCGTCCTCCACGGCAAGGTGGGGAAGAAGGCCCGGACGGCCGTGACCCGGCAACTCGCCGAACCCCGACCCGACGGCGGACTCCTCCTCGCCGCCACCGCCGGGCTCATCGGCGAAGGATTCGACTGCCCACCCCTCGACACGCTGTTCCTCGCCTTCCCCATCAAGTTCAAAGGCAACGTCGTCCAGTACGTCGGCCGGGTCCTCCGACCCACCGACACCAAGATCCGGGTCGAGGTCCACGACTACGTCGACATGCTCGTGCCCGTCCTCGCCCGCCAACACAACAAACGCCGCACCGCCTACGCCGCCCTCGGCTTCGACGTCCCCCGCACCGGGCCCCGACCCCCCACCGGCCGAACCCGAGGGCGCCAGACCAACTGAGTGAGACCGACCGGGGGCTCAGTGCCCCACACTGCCGTTGACAAAATACAACAGGACTGTTGTAGAATGTCAACGTGGTGGCGGCGCGGCACCCGAACAAGGCAATCGACGAGGCTCTCGCTTACGCCCGCGTCCATGACTGGAGCGTCATCAAGAGCACCGGCGGTTCGGCTCACGCCTGGGGCGTGATGCGCTGTCCCTGCGATTGCCCACAGGTATCGATCTACTCGACGCCACGAGTACCCGAGAACCACGCCCGCGCTCTTCAACGGGCAGTTGACCGCTGCCCGCACAGCACCGACAACCAGGACGGCGATGACCATGCCTGAGCATCACTTCGAACTCACGATCAGCGGTGAACTCACCGATGCCCGTCTCGACGCCCTCGTCGATGCCGGCTGCGACGATGCCACCTTCTCCGGTAAGGGAAGTCAGACCTTCGCCGATTTCACCCGCGAGGCAACCACCATGCTGGCCGCCATCATCTCGGCGATCCAGGCCATCGAGACCGTCGACGGTCTCGAAGTCCTCCACGTCGACCCCGATGAACTCGTTTGGGCCTCCGAGATCGCCGAACGCACCGGGCGCACCCGCCAGTCAGTCGACCAACTCATCAAAGGCCAACGGGGCCCCGGAGGATTCCCCGCCCCCGCCACCCACGCCACCCGCAACCCGCTGTGGCGGTGGCCAGAGGTCGAAACCTGGTTCGCGGCCTACGAAGGACGCGAGCCCGACACGGAACGTTCCACCGTGCTCGGCGCCATCAACGGCGCCCTCCAGGCCCGCCACAGCCTCCGAGGAGCCCACGAGGCCGCACCCCTACGCCAAGCCCTCGAGCAACTCCTCGCATCGTGACGGCCCTGATGGAGGTCGGAGAGGCCAGGACGTGATCACCGACGAGGTGCAGTACCGGGCCACCAAGGCTCACGCCGCCCGATTCAGAGAAGCGCTGGGAAACCTCGAGGCTGACGGCGGCGGACAGGGCGAGCAGTGGCGCAGGCTGGAGATCGTGGCCGTCCGGGCTGAGCTCGGCGACCTCGAAGCTGAGCTCGCGGAGTATGAACAGCTCCGGTCGTGAACGATCCACGCGAGACCGAAGAACGGATCACGACCCCTCCGCCCCACCCTTCGGCGCGCTCCGCTCGAGCAGTGGACCAGCGCGCCGCAAGCCGTTCGGCGTGATCCGCGGAACCCGACTCTGCCCGATCAGGTGTTCCATCACCCGGGTGAACCGCTCAGGCGTTAGCCACCCGCCTCCCGGAGCGCGGAAAACGAGATCGTCGTCCTCTCCTTCTTCGCCTGCGGCAAGCTCTGCTGGCGGTTCCGATGCTCGAGCAGCATCCCCACCAACGACGGCGCAAGGGCGACCGTGCGACGCTCACTATCGGGCACCGGCTTCAACCGGACCCGGCCACCCTCGACCATCAGCTGCTGAGCCACCCGTAGGCATCCGGCATCCAGGTCGAGGTCCGACCACCGCAGCCCGAGCACTTCGCCGCGCCGCAACCCGGCGGCGACGGCGAGGTGGAAGGCCGGGCTGAGCCGATGGCCACGGGCGGCGGCCAGGAAACGACGGCCCTCGTCCGCCGTCCAGATGACCCCGCTCGAGCGTTCCCCCTGAGGAACCTGAGTACGCCGCACCGGGTTGTCAGCCAACAAGCCTTAGGTGCGCCCTGATCAGCACTTTTGTCATCCGGCCTCGCCTTGCGTGACGTCTGGTGTCACCCAGTCGCATCTATTTCGTGAGCACGGCGTGAGCACGGGCCTCCTCATCCCTCTTGACCGAGGATGCCAGATCTGGCCGCTCAGGGTGAGGTCGGTCCAGCTCCCTCCGGGGGGTCGTCGAGGAACCGAACTCCCCGGCGGTCGCTTCCGCTCGGGCCTGGTCGCGGCCGGTGACCAGGACACGGACGCCGTTCAGCTCACTCATCGCCTGAGCCGGCGACCATGGCCGTTGAGATCTTCCACAACCGGAGTGCGGCGTCGGGGTCGAGTGCGTAAGGGGCGACGCCGGAGCCACTGTCGGGGGCGCTGAGGTCGAGGACGACCGCCTGGTTGCAGTCCTCGAAGTAGCGGCCGCCGACCCCGGCGAGATGGGGTGAGGTCGCGACGAGGACGCTGGTTGCGGCGCCTTGCTCGACTGTCTTGTAGGTGCCTGAGGCGCGCAGGCGGGCCAGTTCTTCGGGGTCCATGTATCGCGCCAGGTTGGTGCCGTCGATTCCGCCCGGGTGGACCGCGTTGGCGGTGATGCCGTCGCCGCCCCAGCGTCGGGCCGCTTCGACCGCGAACAGGACGTTGGCGGTTTTGGACTGTCCGTAGGCGAGGAACGGCTCGTAGGGCCGGGCGGTGAAGTTCAGGTCGTCGAAGATCACTGGTGAACGCAGGTGGCCCCGGGAACTGAGCGACACGATCCGGGCGTGGGCGGCGGAGGCGAGTGCGTCGTGCAGACCCATGGCCAGCGCGAAGTGGCCGAGGTGGTTGGTGGCGAGCTGCATCTCCCAGCCCTCCGAGGTGCGTTGCAGGTCGGGCAGTGCCATGACTCCGGCGTTGTTGATGAGCAGGTGCAGCGGTCCGCTCCACCCATCGGTGAGAGCGACGGCTTCGTCCGCCATGCGGTCGGGGGCCGAGCGGGAGACAACACGAATGGCGAGGTACTCGTCGACCAGAATTGTCATCCGGTACGGGGGCTCAGTCGGCGAGATCTGGTTCGCCTGCAGCGATTTCCTGCAACGCGGCCTTGAGCGTTCCGTCGGTCGCGATCCTGCGGAGGTACGCCGCGTCCTCTGGGCTGAACTCCCGGTTCTCGCCCTCAACCCGCGTGACCGGACGGCTCAAGCTCTTGATCCAGGCCCTCAGTTCGTGATCTACGCCGTCGTCGTGCCCGTGGGCGTCAAGTGCCACAAACAAAGTATACCCGCCGATTCCACCGCCCTCACTTGAGCCTGCTTGGCGATGACGGGGTCGGCATCGTGGTCACCAACGACCAGGTAGCCAGCGACCCCGAACGTCACCGCCGCTCCGCCCCGTCCTTCGGCGCGCTCCGCTCGAGCAGTGGACCAGCGCGCCGCAGGCCGTTGGGCGTGATCCGCGGCACCCGACTCTGCCCGATCAGGTGTTCCATCACCCGGGTGAACCGTTCCGGCGTCAGCCATCCGCCTCCCGGAGCGCGGAAGACGAGATCGTCGTCCGCTCGCTCTTCGGCGGCGGCAAGCTCGGCGTGCTGGCGGTTCCGGTGCTCGAGCAGCATCCCCACCAACGACGGCGCAAGGGCCACCGTGCGCCGATCACCCTCGGGCACCGGCTTCAACCGGGCCCGGCCGCCCTCGACCATCAGCTGCTGGGCCACCCGCAGGCATCCGGCGTCCAGGTCGAGGTCCGACCAGCGAAGCCCGAGCAATTCCCCGCGCCGCAAACCGGCGGCGATGGCGAGGCGGAAGGCCGGGCCGAGCCGATGGCCCCGGGCGGCGGCCAGGAACTGACGGGTCTCGTCCGCCGTCCAGACGACCCCGCTCGAGCGTTTCCCCTGAGGAGCCTGAGTGCGCCGCACCGGGTTGTCAGCCAACAAGCCACGGTCGACTGCGTCGGCGCACGCCATCGACAACACCTTGCGGACCAACCGCACCGAGGTTGCCGACAGCGGCCGCCGTCCGTCTTCTCGCCCGCTGCCGAGCCGCCCGAGCCAGCGGTCGAGCACCTTCGGCTCGAGTTCGGCGAGCTTGGACTGTCCGAGCCTCGGGACGATGTGCCGGCGGACCGCCCAGGCGTACTGGTCGAACGTCGAACGATCCACCTCCGCCTGTTTGGCCGGAAGCCAGACCAGCTCGAAGAAGCCGGCCACGGTCCTGCGATCGCCACCTCCCTGACCGGCCAGCGCCCCCACCAACGCTGCCTCGGCCTCCGGCCGCGACCCGAAACCCGCCACCTGCCTCTGATTCCGACCCCCGCCGGGCACCGGTCCGAGATCGATCCGGTACGCCCACGTCCCGCCCACCGTGCGTGGGGCCCGGATCCCACCCTTCATAGCCCCATGGTACGACCGGACCGTGAGCATCCAGTGAGCAATCCGTGGACAGTCAGGACGTGAAGAGGGGCCATCGACCTTGCGATATCCCCAACGGATGACCCCCGCCAGAGGCGGCGGTCATCGTGGCTGACCAGCTACTTTACTGTCGGGCTGGGGAGATTTGAACTCCCGACCTCTTGACCCCCAGTCAAAACGAGGTCGTGACGTCTGGTGTCGTCCAGCGCATTACGTGACGTCTGGTCAGGACTTTTACCCCCGGCCGGGTGCTGGCGTGACGTCTGGTGTCTATTTCGTGAGCACGGCGTGAGCACGAGAGCGGTGGAAGCCCCCTCGACACGTACATATGGGGTGAGTACAATCACCTGCATGGGCGACACGACCGAAGACCGAACGGGACGCATCAACTTGCGGGTCAGCAAGCGGCAGGAGCGGGTCCTGCGTGCCGCCGCCGACTTGACCGGCGAGACCCTCACAGGCTTCATGCTCGCCGCCGCGACAGAACGCGCTGAGGAAATCGTGGCCCGTGCCCAACGCATCGAGGTCAGCGCGGACGCCTTCCGCCGTTTCCTGGGTGCCCTCGAGGCTCCCGCCGAGGACATGGCCACGCTCCGCCGCTACGCAAAGAAGCGCAGTCCGATTCCCACCCAGTGACGGCAACCCCGCTCCAACCGGTTCGCCTGCTGGAGCCAAATCATCGCCTTGACGAGTTCGACTGCGGAGCAGCCGAACTCGACGCGTGGCTGAAACGCTCGGCCCGCATCGCGGCGGCGACCGGAACCGCAGCGACATACGTCCTGTGCCGGGACGGTCGCGTCGTTGGCTACTACGCCCTGGCCATGAGCTCGGTCGCCCATGACCGAGCGCCCTCCCGACTACGGCGGGGCATGCCCGATCCCGTGCCGGTTGTGCTGCTCGCCCGTCTGGCCATCGACCGGTCCGAGCAGGGCCGACAACTCGGGGGTCACCTGCTCGTCGACGCCCTGCGCCGTTGTGTTCGAGGTGGTAGGGAATTCGGCGCCCGCGCCGTCGTGGTCGATGCCCTCGACGAGGGAGCGGTGGCGTTCTATCAGCACTTCGACTTCCACCGACTCGAGGGACTTCGGCTGTGGCGACGATTGAGCGACGTGGCCCAAGCCACCGGGGTGGAGCGGTAGAGAGAACCACCGACTGACGGCCGGGCCGCTCAGGAGCGCCTACTCGGGGGCGAACTCTTCCCACGCGGCGGAGAACCCGCCACCGGACTCGTCTTCGCTGAGCCGCCATCTACGATCGGGCGCCATGTTTGTCGTCCACGGCCTCTGGTCGGTCTGTTCGGGACTGTGCTTATGGGCGGAGGACTCGGCCGCGGTCGGGACGGCGGCGCCCAGGGCCAGCAGTGACCGGGGCGGCGTCGGACTTCATCCGTTCGCGGTGGCCCCCGGGGTTCTCGCCGCGGCGCTCGACCTGCGGGTTGAGGCGCACGGCGACCTGACGCTGCTCCTGCCGACGGCCATGCGCCGACCGGTGCCGTCG
>JBOGFE010000135.1:0-5958 GCA_050741935.1 Acidimicrobiia bacterium
GGTGCTCCTCGACGAACTGCGAAGACGGCACCAGCCCAACCGGGCCGGAAAAGACCGCCACCTCCGCCGAGCAATCGACGGCAGCCTAAGAACGTGCAACCCATGCACACTCAATGGCAACGGTCCAGCCCGGTTGCGGCGAATACGTCGGATCGTCCCCTCGACGAACGAACACCCCCCTTGTCCGCACGCGCGCGCTGGGCAGTGCTGCTCTCGTTGGTCCTGGTGGGCGCGGCGCCGGTCGTCCGGGCGGCCGCACCCAGCGGGCCCGCGCACGCCAGCGTCGAGACCGACCCGGTCCTCTCCGACAGCGACGCGGCCGACGACGCCGCCATCTGGCGCCACCCGGACGACCCGGCCAGGTCCCTCGTCATCGGAACCGACAAGGCCGCCGGGGCCGTCGAGGTCTACGGGATGGACGGCGGGCGCCTCCAGCGGATCACCGACGGGCGGGCCAACGGAGTGGACATCCGCAGCCGCTTCCCGTACCAGGGCGGCCACATCGACCTGGTGGTGGTGGGCGGGGGCAATGGGCGGACGCCCAGATGGGTAGGAGGCGGCATCATGGATGTGATGGCGCCTCAGGAGGGCAGAGCATGAGCCGTCGCCACCGTGGCTACGACAAGGACGTTACGAAGGACGACCGGCGGGCCGAGCACCGGCGGGACCGCCGGGCGGCGCGTCAGCAGATCGACGTCGTCGAACCGGACGCCGCCGTGCTGCCCGGCGAAGGTCCGGCCCACCTTCACGCCCACCGGCCCACGGTGCGGGAGAAGAGCCGCCCCCGGCACTGGAAGCTGCCCTTCTGGAAGCGCCGCCAGGCCACCCGGGCCCAGCGGGTCCAGGCCGAACGCCGCCTGGCGGACGAGGAGTAGCGGGAAATGCGCTCCGCCGGGCTGACGCAGTCAGGTCAACTCCGCCCTGGCGCACCCCCAAGCTGATCGATGCGGCTCTCGATCCGCGGGAGCCCGACCTCCCGGCAGCCGGCCCGGGCTGCATCGAGCAGGATCCGAGCTCGATCACCGTCCCCTTCCCCTCCCCGCTGGAGCAGCATGCGGGCCCATTCCAGGCGGGTATGGATCACAGTGCCTCGGGCTCCGATGCGATCCTGCAGGTCGACCGCGGCGGCGAAGTGCCCGTCGGCATCTTCGTGTCGACCCAACACCGTTTCGAGCAGGGCGAGGTCGTGAGCCACGGGGCCGAACCAGACACTCTGGACGACGGCGATGGCGTGCTGTTCAGGAAGGAGCAGGCTGTGCAGCTCATGGGCGGCGACCGTGTCGTTCAGCCGGTAAGCGGTCCGGCCCAGGACGCACAGCGTGGCCAGGCGAAGGTAGTCCCGGCAGAGACCCGCGGACATGCCACCCCTGAGCTGGGCCAGCATGTCGGCCGCCTCGTCGGCCCGGCCTGCCTCGGCCCGCGCCCAAGCCAACGCCGCCGGGTAGTACATGGCCGGGAAGTTGTGCACGGCCGGCGACAACAACTCCTCCGCCTCTTCCAGCCGTGCCTGAAGGATCCGCACGAGGCCCATGGATCCGGCGACGAAGGCGCCCGCATCGGGCTGCCCGATCGCCTCGCCCAGACGGAAGCCTTCGGCCGCCAGCCGCTCGACATCGTCGAACCGGCCGGCGGCGATCGCCCGATGCGTCCTCAGATGGATTGTCCGCCACAGGAGCAGCGGCTGGCTCAATTCCTCGGCGACCCGGGCGCACGTCGCAAGCCCCAGGTCGGCGCGTTCCATGTCGGCTGATTCGCTGGCGGTGAGGAAGACCGCCAACCCGGCCTGGAACTCGTAGGTGCGGTCCTCCAGCCGGCCGGCGAGCTCTCCCAGCTCGGCCACCATCGGAAGCCGCTCGCTCAGGGGGGCGGATCCCCAGGTGGCGAACCACACCGCGGTGAGCACCTGAGCCAGCGTGGCCGGATCGTCCAACTCACGGGCCAGGCCCAGCGCCTCTCTTCCCAGCTGCAGCCGCCGCTCATCGCCAGCGAAGTGCAGTTCCGTGGCCAGCGCAGCCAGCAGCCGGGCCCGGACGGGAGTCACGGCGGGACCGATCGCCTCCAGCGCCGCTTCCAGCGCCGCCACTCGTTCGGGGTCGATGGCCCCCACCCGGCTGAAGGCCCCTCGTTGGTTGGCCAGCGCCGCCCGGGCGGCACGGGCGGAGTCGTCAGCCTCGTGAGCGAGACGGCCGGCTTCCAGCAGCGTGTCGCGATGGGCGCGATCACCGGCGCAGCGCTGCGCTTCCCCCAGGGCGATCAGGAGGTCGCAGACCCGGGGGCGATCCCCGCCTTGGCGGACCGTCCGGAACGCGTTCTCGAAGTGGCGCACCGCCTCCTCATAGGCCAGGGAGGCCATCGCCCGGATACCGGCCCGTTGGGCGTAGCCGGCGGCCTTGGTCCGGTCCTCGACTTGGACGCCCGCTCCCGGGGTCGCCGCAGCCCAGTGCAGGGCCAGCTCGCTCAGGTAGGCGTCGTCGTGCCCGAGGGATTCGAACGTCTCGGCCACCAGGCGGTGGAGCTCCATCCGTTGGGCTGAGCCGAGCTCGTCGTAGATGGTGTGACGGATCAGAGCGTGGGCGAAGGTGAACCGACCCGGCGAACCCTCCACCTCCCGCACCAGGGCGGCCCGGCCCGCCGACCCCAGAGCTTCCGCCACCGTGGCCCGGTCGAGTCCGGCCAGGGGGGCGAGGACGGTCACGTCGAACTCCCGGCCGATCACCGCTCCCAGCCGCAGCAGCCGGTCGACGGGTTCGGGGAGCCGCGAGATGCGGTGGCCGATCACCTCCCGGACGCTGTCGGGGATCCCGAGGGTGGAGAGCTCGCCCCGGTAGGTCCACCGGTCGCCCTCCTGGGTCAGCTCGCCCGCCTCGATGAAGTGGCGGAGGAGCTCACGCATGAAGAAGGGGCTGCCGTCGGCCTCGGCGTAGACGGCGTGGGCCAGGTCGAGCAGGGTCCCGTCGAGATCCTGGCCGGCCAGGGTCTCTATCAGCGAGATGGCCTCGATGTCGGAGAGGCCGCGCAGGGTCAGCCGCTCGATGCCGCTCTCCCGGCGGGAATCGGCCAGGAGCTCGGTGAACGGATGGCCCCGGCCGATGTCGGAGTCGCGGTAGGTGCCGATCACCAGCAGAGCAAGGGGCTCGCGGTACCGGATCAGGTGCTTGAGCAGTAGCAGCGTCGGCTTCGTGGCCCAGTGGAGATCGTCAAGCAGGAGCAGCGCGGGCCGCCAGCGGGAGACCGCGGCCAGGAGCTCGGCCACCGCCGAGAACAGCAGGTAGCGCTCCGTCTCGGGGTCGCCGCCCGCCGGCGCGGGCAGGTCCGGGACGCGGCGGGCCAGCTCAGGAAGCAGGCGGACCAGTTCTCCGCCCCGCTCGCTCAGGGCTTCGGCCAGCTCTTCGGCGGGACAGGCGGTCACCAGGTCCCGCAACGCCTCCACGAAGGGCTGATAGGGGACGGCCAGGTCCTCGTCGCAGGTCCCCATCAGGACCAGGGCGCCCTGGGCGTGGGCCTCCAGGGCGGCTTCGGTGGCCAGCCGGGTCTTGCCCACGCCCGCCTCGCCGGCCACGAGGACCACCTGGCGGGTGCCCTCCTCGGCCCGCTTCCAGGCCCGGGCCAGGAGCTCCCGCTCGCCGGCCCGCCCGACAAAGGCCAGCGAGCGATCGACCGGCAGCCGGGCCGGCAGCGGGGGGGCGTCCCCGGCGGCCAGCTCCCAGCGCACGGCGAAGGTGGGAACGGGGTCGGGGAGACCCTTCAGCTCCATGGGGCCGAGCGGCTCGAAATGATGACCACCCCGGCTGCCGGCCAGAGCCCGGGCCATCTCCGTCACGAGGATCTGTCCCCCCGCCGCCACCGCGCAGAGGCGGGCGGCCTCGATGACCGGGGTGCCGAAGTAGTCGGAGTCCTCCAGCGTGGCCTCGCCCGCCGCCGCGCTGACCCGCATCGCCAACGCCTCGCCCGTCCGCCGGTTGTGACGTTGCATCGCCTGTTGCATGGCCACGGCACAGGCGACGGCGTCGCTGGCGGCGGCGAAGGCGACCATGAGGCCGTCGCCCAGGTTCTTCACCTCGGTGCCGGCGTGCTCCCTGATCCCCTCCCGGAGGAGGGCGAAGTGGGCCTGGCGGAGCTGCTCGGCCCGCGCCTCACCCAGGCGGGCGACGGCCGCGGTGGACCCGACCAGATCCGTGAAGAGGATGGCCACCATCCCCGTGGAACCCACGGGCAGAGGGTAACGCCCGGTTTACTCAGGGCCCATGGGCGCCGGCGGCCGCTGGGCGATCACCCACTGGAACGTGATCTCCCGGCCATCCTCCGGGGTCGTCTCGATCATCTCGTGGCGGAGGATGAGGCCGGCGTCGTCGAGCAGGCGACGGTTGGTGGCATCGTCCCAGCTGCTCCAGAACATCGGCACGCCCAGCCAGTCGTCCTCGTAGAAGTCGCCTCCGGTGGTGCCGAGGTTGGCGACCAGGGTGCCTCCGGGCCGCAACCACTTCGCCACCCGGGAGAACAGCGGGCCATGGTCGTCCCGGGGCAGGTGGATGATCGAGTAGAAGGCGGTGATCAGGTCGAAGGACCTCGCCGGGAACCGGACGCTGGCCATATCGCAGACCACGAAGTTGGCGGACGGAACCTGACTGCGGGCCGCCTCGATGCTGCGGGCCGAGGCGTCGAGGCCGGTCACCCGGAATCCACCGGCGGCCAGGAGGGCGGTGGCGTGCCGGCCGGTGCCGCAGCCGAGGTCGAGGGCGTCGCCCAGCCGGACCAGGCCCAGCCGCCAGGCCAGGTCGAGGTAGTGGACCCGGCGGGAGGGGTCGTAGCCCGCCCATTCGTCATAGCGATCGTGAATGGCGTCGTAGCCCGCGACGACCAGTTGCTTGCTCCTCGTCAACCTGCCTGCCTCCTGCTTTTGAGCCAAACCGATGCTTCGCTTGTTCGGCGTTGGCTCTTCCAGCTCCTCCCAACGAGGGGGTGAACACTCGAATCGGGCCATGATCCCGGACCGGCGCCGGGCGACGCACCCAAAAAAACCGGGCCCCGCCGAAACTGCCGGCGGGGCCCGTTGCCCGGATGCGGTGGGCGACTGGTGGCACCCGAACTAGCCCCAGGGGACTAGTTCCCACGTCTGAAGGATCGGCGCCTCCACCGCCGGCCTTGAATCAGAAACTGGACTTTCTTGATCCGAGCTTAAAAATCCGGCGCCGCCCGGTTGCGGAGCAGCCAGACGGTCTCCCGCTCGCTCACCAGCACGATGTCACAGCCCCCGGCGGGGAAGAAGTCGCCCGCCTCCCGTTGCCCGGAGGTGAGGGCCCGGGTGAAGCCGCGGGCGCCGGCCAGGAAGCCGGCCAGGTCGGGCGGGGTGTTGGGGTTCTCGACCACGACCGCGGTATGGGTCCCGGGAGCCGAGGTGAGGAGCCAGCGGTCGCCGGCCGAGGTCGAACCGACCGACAGTCGGGCGCCGCCGGGTACCTCGCCGGCGAACACCGGCCGGTTGAGGGTGCCGGGGTCGAGGGGAGCGTCGAAGCGGTAGGCCCGGCTGGGGTTGGTCTTCGACATCACCACCAGCGCGCCGTCGAGGGCGAAGAGCACCTCGGTGTCCTGGTTGCCACCGTGATCCGGGTACTCCCACCGGTAGCGGCCGACGACCGTCGCCGCCCGGTCGGTGCCGGGGTCGGGCTCGAGCACCTCGTAGATGGTCTTGGGGGAGGTGCGCCGGTTGATGTTGTCCAGGATCCACAGCCGGCCCCGGCCGTCGGCAGCGGTGGTGTGGGCGACGTCCTCCCAGTCGCCGTTGGTGGCGCCGGCGACGGGGTAGGCCCGGGACCGCACCGTCCCGTCCACCAGCTCGAAGGAGTAGAGGGTGGCCGGGTTCCCCGAGTCCCGCACCATCCACGCCAACCCAAGATGGCGGGGGGAGGACACGAAGCCCGACACCTCCCGGCGGTCCCCGGGCAGGGCGCCGACATCGGA
>JBOGFE010000136.1:0-2731 GCA_050741935.1 Acidimicrobiia bacterium
GGTAGACCACCAGCAGGCACGCGGACAAGCACTGGGGAGATCAGCTGGCCGTCAGTGGGGAAAACTCATGGCCGCCAGCGGGGAGATTCGTGTCCGCCTACGGGGAGAATCTCATGGCCGCCGACAGCAGCCGTAGGCAACGAGGAGGTCGCCGAGCGCTACTCGGAGGTGACGACGTCTGCAGCTGGCGCAAGGGGAACGAGCACCGGTGGCAGGGTGACCGCGTTCACAGAGAGCGCAACCTGGGGCCGCCAGAACAGCACCGTCGCGTACCAGGCGCCCAGCTTCGTCGTCGACGACATCCCGGCCTCGCCGGGCCCTCCCGCCCGCTCAAGGAACTTCCGAGTCCCATGTACCACGAACACTCCGGTGATTCTGCCTGCGAATCGGCCGGTGTGGTTGGCGAGATGACGCCCGTAATGTTTCGGCTCTTTGGGCAGCCCGCGCTCCGGTCCCTTCGAATTGGTTACCGGTGCGAGCGAAGAGGCCCGACCTTTGCGCTCCTTGCGGGACTTTCCGGGCAAACCTGCTGGATGGATCCTCGTCCGACGAGCCCTCGTGCCGAAACGATCCCGGCCCCGCCGCAGATGGGAGTGCCGGGCCGTCGGTGTCCAACAGGGGCACGTCAATTCGTGAAGGGATGCAGTTCGATGCGGGTTCATCGCGGGTTCGTCGCGGTTCTGACCGGGGTGCTGCTGAATGTCGGAGTACCCCTGGTGCCCTTCGTTGCTGTCGCTCCAGCAGGGGCGACCGGGGAGAGCACGGCGCGGGTCTCGGTGGCATCGGATGGCACCGAGGGTGATGGCGGCACATGGGAGGCAACCATCTCCGACGACGGACGCTATGTGGCGTTCACCTCGGACGCCTCGACATTAGTGGGGGACGACACCAACTGGGAGTCAGACATCTTCGTCCGAGACCGGGAAGTGGGGACCACGGAACGGGTGAGTGTCGCTTCCGACGGGACGGAGGCGAATAGCTACAGCGGACAGCCGAGGATTTCGGCTGACGGTCGCTATGTGGCCTTCATTTCCCGGGCCGACAACCTCGTCAGTGCGGACAACAATTGGGACGACGACGTCTTCTTGCATGACCGGGTGACCGGCTCCACCGAGCGGGTGAACCTGACCTCCGCCGGGGCTGAGAGCTCAAACACCGCCCTTCTCCACCCTTCCAACATCGGCCAGCTGAGCATGTCCGCTGACGGGCGCTATGTGGCCTTCGTCACGAGCGCCAATGACTTGGTGACCGGCGACACCAACGGCTCCCCTGACGCGTTCGTCCGCGATCGGGTGGCTGGCACGACCGAGCGCGTCTCGGTGGCATCCGACGGGTCCCAGGCCGACGCCGGGACACAGTTTTATGGCGTGAGCATCTCGGGTGACGGCCGCTACGTTGCTTTTCAGTCGTACGCCAGCAACCTGGTGCCCGGCTGGGCGGAACTCAGCATCTTCGTTCACGACTCCGTAACCGGCACCACCGAGCGGGTATCCGTGGCCTCGGACGGCTCCCAGGCCAACAATGCCAGCTTCGAACCCAGCCTTTCTGACGACGGCCGGTATGTGGCGTTCGAATCTGCTGCCACCAACCTCGTGGCCGGTGACACCAACGGCACGTTCGACATCTTCGTTCATGACCGGGTGGCGGGGGGAACGGCCCGGGTGAATGTCGCCTCTGATGGCACCCAGAGCAACACGCCGGCCGACTTTCCCAGCATCTCGGGTGACGGCCGCTACGTCAGCTTCTACTCCGCCGCCGGCGATCTCGTGGCGGACGACACGAACGCCCAGCAGGACGCGTTCCTCCACGACGCCGCGACCGGCGCCACCGAGCGGCTGAGCGTCGCCTCTGACGGCACCCAAGGAAACGGCTCCAGCGACACCACCGTGGGGGTGCGGACCGTTTCCGCCAATGGCCGCTACGTGGTGTTCAACTCGTGGGCCTCCAACCTGGTGGGCGGCGACACCAACGGATCAGCGGACGTCTTCGTGCGAGACCGAGGCGCGATCAAACACATCACCCGCCTCCCCAAAGAGTTGTACGGCCACCGGCTCAATGGCGGGTACGCCTCCGACCCGGTCAACACGGCAACGGGCAACTTCACTCAGACCGACACCGACCTTGACTTCCCCCAAGCGGTCTTCGGACTCGGCTGGCGGCGGACTTACAACTCGCTGGACACCCTGAGCGGCCCGATGGGACCGGGCTGGACATCGGGCTTCGACGCCCACGTGGTGGAGGAGCCCGATGGATCGGTGACGCTCACCGACTGGGACGGACGGGTCGTCACCTTCCAGCCCGCGGCCGGCGGCGGCTGGGACCGCCCCGAAGAGATGTTCGCCGACCTCGTCCGAGAACTGGACGACACGTTGTCGCTGCGGTACTTCAGCGGCGAGGAATGGGATTTCGACGCCGACGGCCGCCTCGAGACGACGTCGAGCTGGGACGGCCAGAACGTCACCTTCACCTACGACGCCTCCAGCCGGCTGACGGCGGCGACGAGCTCGACGGGCTACTCCCTCACCTTCACCTACGATCCGTCCGACCGCATCAGCCAGGTCGCCTCCAGCGACGGGCGGGCCGTGTCCTACACCTACGGAGCCAACGGCGCCCTGGCCACAGCCACCGACGCGGCCGGCGGCACCACCACCTACACGACCGACGGCGCCGGGCGGATCACTGCCATCACCGACCCAGACGCCAAGCCCGTCATCGCCAACACCTATGACTC
>JBOGFE010000137.1:0-12449 GCA_050741935.1 Acidimicrobiia bacterium
ATGTAGGACTGCGACGGCATGTGGATGCCGTGGTCGTCGCCGTGGCCGCCTTCTCCGTAACCGCTGGGGGCGTGGTCCTCTTGGCCGCCGGCGGGGACGGGCACGAGACGTCCTTCCTTGTCCTCGACGTACTTGCGATGCCAGAAGTCGTCGAGTGCGTGGACCTCGGGAATCTCGGCGAAGTTGTACTCCGGCGGCGGCGTCGGGATCGTCCACTCCATCGTGCGGGCGTCCCAGGGATCGGCCGGGGCCCGTTCCGGGGACCGGAAGGTCTTGATCAGATTCACGATGAAGACCAGGACCGAGACGGCGATGAGGAACGCGCCGAGCGTGGAGACCCGGTTCCAGGCCTCCCACCCCATGTTCTCCGGGTACTGGTAGGTCCGCCGGGGCTGACCCTGCAGCCCCAAGATGTGCATCGGCCCGAACGCCAGGTTGAAGCCGATGAGCATCAGCCAGAAGTGGACCTTGCCCAGCTTGTCGTCGAGCATCTTGCCGGTCACCACGGGGAACCAGTAGTAGGCGCCGGCGAAGAGCCCGAGGATGGCGCCGCCGAAGAGCACGTAGTGGAAGTGGGCGACGATGTAGTACGTGTCGGTCTGCTGGTAGTCGGACGGCACGATGGAGTGCGTCACGCCCGACAGCCCGCCGATGGTGAACATGGCGATGAACCCCAGGGCGAAGAGCATCGGGGTCTTGAAGCGCATCCTGCCGCCCCAGATGGTCCCCAACCAGTTGAAGATCATGATGCCGGTCGGCACCGAGATCAGGATGGTGGAGGTGGCGAAGGCGGTGTTGGCCACCGGCCCCAGGCCCACGGCGAACATGTGGTGCGCCCACACCCCCCAGCCCATGAAGCCGATGGCGATGCCGGAGAAGACCGCCACCGGGTAGCTGAAGAGGGACTTGCGGGAGAAGACCGGCACGATCTCGGAGACGATCCCGAAGGCGGGCAGGATGAGGATGTAGACCTCGGGGTGCCCGAAGATCCAGAACATGTGCTGCCACAGGATCGGATCGCCCCCGAAGCTGGCGTTGTAGAAGTTGGCCCCGAAGTTCCGGTCGAAGTACAGCTGGAAGAACGCCACCGTGATGACGGGCATGGCGAAGAGCAGGAGGAAGCTCACCACCAGGTTCATCCACACGAACACCGGCGTGCGCAGCAGGGTCATGCCCGGCGCCCGGAGGTTGAGGGTGGTGACGATGAAGTTGATGGCGGCGGTGAGCGAGGCCACGCCGGTGATGACCAGCCCGATGAGCCAGAAGTCGATGCCGTTGCCCGGGTTGAACTCGGCGCGGGTCTGGGGGGCGTAACCGAACCACCCGCCGTTGGGGGCGCCGCCGAGCAGGAAGCTGACGTAGAGGAACAGCCCCCCCATCAGGAAGGCCCAGTAGCCGAAGGCGTTGAGGCGGGGGAAGGCGACGTCCCGGGCGCCGATCATGAGCGGCACGAGGTAGTTGCCGAAGGCGGCCGCCATGGGCATGACCACCAGGAAGACCATGGTCGTGCCGTGCATGGTGAAGAGCTGGTTGTACTCCTCGGCCGTCAGCACCGAGCCGTTCGGGCTGGCCAGCTGGCTGCGGATGAGCAGCGCCTCGATCCCCCCCACCACGAAGAAGACGAGCGCCGTCACCCCGTAGAGGATTCCGATCCGCTTGTGGTCGACGGTCGAGACCCAGCTCCAGAATCCCCGTTCCGACTGGGGCCGTTCGAAGAGACGGCTGGGAGCCGTCACCGCTACCGCCACGACCGGCCTCCTCTCACTTGAGCGTCTCCAGATAGGCCACGACCCGCTCGACCGCCTCGTCGGACAGGTCCTGGTCGGGCATGCCGGTGCCCTCGTCGGGACGCATCGGTTTCATGGCCGGCGGGTCCCTGACCCACCGCTTCAGGTTCTCGGCCGTGTTGTCGAACACCGCCCCGGCGAAGGTCTTGCGGGACTTGAGATGGGTGAGGTTGGGCCCCACCCGGCCCAGCGCCCCGTCGACGCCGACCACGGTGTGGCAGGAGATGCAGCCGCCCTCACCGGTGAAGATCTCGTAGCCCTCGGCGGCGGCCCCCGACGCCGGCACGACGGCCGGGCGCTTCTGCTCCTCCACCCAGGAGGCGAAGTCGGCCGCCTCCTGGGCGACCACCCGCAGGCGCATGTTGGCGTGGGAGAGGTTGCAGTACTCGGCGCACTGCCCCTTGAAGGTTCCCGGTTCGTCGGCTTCGATGGTCATCTTGTTGTCGCGGCCCGGCACCACGTCCTGCTTGCCGGCCAGTTTCGGGACCCAGAAGCTGTGGATCACGCCCTGGGCGTAGGTGCCCGCTTCCGGCGCCTCGAGGCCCGGTTCGATCGTCCGCAGGGTCAGGCGTACCGGCCGGCCCGTCGGGATGTGCAGCTCGTTGGCGGTGGTGATCCCCTCCTTGGGGTAGACGAACTCCCACCACCACATGTGGCCGTAGACCTCGACCTGGAGGACGTTCCCCTTCGGCTCCGCCGCCAGCTCGAAGACGATCGCCGACTCCCCGACGAGCGGGAACAGGTCAATCACCAGCAGGATCATCGTCGGCGCCACCACCCAGGCCAGCCGGGGTGGCTTCGTCCCCTCGATCGGGTCGCTGCTTCCCGGGCGCTGGCGGTAGCGGAAGAGGGAGACGATCAGCATCGCCTCGACGAGCACGAGGACGGGAACGACGGAGAACCACAGGAGCTTGCGGAAGAGGTGGTCGGCCTCGACGGCGATCGGGCCCGACGGGTCGAGGTAGTCCTGGGGAGCGTCCTTGGCGCATCCCGCCAGGAGGACCAGCAGGACGACGGTCATGACCACCCGTCCGGCCCGATGCCGTCGCACCCTACCTCCCCCCTTCTCGGCCGATCCACGAAAAACGAAGATCGACTGCTGGAAAACGACGCCAGCCCCTTCTCCTGACCCCTCTATTGTTGAGACAAATCCGTTTCACTACCACGGATTCCACCGCAGATGTCAGTACCTTGTTTTCTAGGACAAACGACCCTAATATTCAAGCCAGCGAAGGTATCGATTCCTTCGCGAGGTGCCAAGTCGGGGGATTGCTGCAGGCTGCGAGGAGGGGACGCATGCCGCAGAGAGTTGTCGCGGCCGTGCTCCGCGCCGGGGGGCTGTTCCGCTCTCCGAGTCGTGGCCTCCAGGCGCGGCCCAGGCCCCCCCCGGAGACAGACGCCGGAATCGTTTTCGCACCAGAGACGAAGCCATACATCGGAGCATGCACATGGCTCCAGGGGAGGGAGTCCCTATGACACCTGCGTCCTATGAGGAGGCGAGCCCGTTTATTTCGGGCCTCGCTTCGCTCAGAGCTCGATTCGAACCCAGACGGTGGATACGAGGGCTGGTTCTGATCACCGTCCTCAGCGTCATCGCCGTCTTCTCGGCCACCGCCAGCAATGCCGGTGCCGACACGACCAAGGTGGCCAAGGCCGCCACCGGGGAGCTCAACCGGATGGTCGATCCCAACTTCGACCCCGACACCTGGAAGCCCACCGCCGAGATGCCCCTGCCGGCAATGGAGTCGCCCATCACCTTCAAGGTGAAGGACGACGCCTCCTACTGGTTCGACACCGAGCTGGAGGACGCCGAGGAGGTCCTGCACACCCGGTCGCTGGCCGCCGGCGTCTCACCGACCACGCTCAAGTTCGACATCTCGGAGCCCGCCACCGAGGCCGCCCACACCGTGTCCTTCGTCGTCTGGCCGGAGGGTGCCAAGAACATGCCCTTCACCCAGCCCGGAGGCGTGACCGGCGAGCAGTCGGTGGACCTGATCACCCCGGGCCTCTACGCCTGGCAGTGCATCATCCACCCGTACATGCTGGGGGCGGCGGTCATCGACGACGTCACCACCCCGGGGGCGGACTTCGGGCCGAAGCTGAAGTGGATCGACGGGGGCGTGCTGCCCAGCTCGGCCCACGAGGTGATGAAGACGGTCCAGTCGTTCTTCATCATCACCGAACCGGCCAACTGGCAGATCTACAAGCCGGATCAGGAAGTGACCTGGGACCCGCAGTTCCCGGCGGCCCCGATCATGACCGGCGATGCGAACGGGAACCCGCACCTCATCCCGAACCTGCACGAGCACATGGCCAAGACCTTCGAGACGCCGAAGACCCTCAAACCGCCGAAGGCACCCACCGAACCAGGGGTGGGCACCGTCTACTACGGAAGCCAGTGGGAGACGTCGGCGGGCAAGACCAAGCCGGGGTCGATCACCGCCTTCGACACCGAGACCTGGAAGATGAAGAGCAAGTGGTTCGGCCCGTCGGTCAACCTGAACAACCCGCACAACTTCTGGTCCGACCGTGACGGGCAGTACTTCTACTCCACCAACTGGTACGAGAAGAACCTCACGGTGCTCGACCGTTCCAACGGCGCCGTGGTCCGTGAGCTCGAGATCGGCCCGTCGCCGTCACACATCGTGACCAGGTCGACCAACGACAACCTCATCATCCCCAACAACGGCGGTGGCAGGGTGACGGAGGTGGCGCCCGGCGGCACCGCGATCGTGGCCCAGTACCTGACCCAGGGCCGCGGTGAGAACCCAGCCTTCCCGCATGGCCACTGGGTGACCGGGGACGGCAAGTACATCATCACGCCCAACTCCAACGAGCTCGGCGGCTCGATCATCGACATGGACCTCCCGGGGATGGTGAAGCCACCGACGGGCCATCACCCGGTGGCCGCCTCGGCCAGCAACGACAACAAGCGCGCCTACATCGCCAACCTGTTCAGCCACACCATCACCTGCATCTCGATCCAGGAGCCGGCCTGCGCCACGCCCGGCGGTGACGTCGTGCCCACCTACAACATCGACCTGCGGGCGAACTACGACCCCGTCAGCGGGAAGTCGTCGGGCCCCTACGGGCTGGCGCCCATCCAGCTGCCGGTCAGTCCCGACGACAACGCCATGGTGACGGTGGGCACGGTCACCGGCAACATCCTGATCATCGACCCGAAGACCAACAAGTTCGTCAAGACGCTGCCCTGCGGCCCGGGTTGCCACGGTGCGAACTGGGGCGCCAAGAAGGGCGGCGGCTACTACGGCTACGTCACCACCAAGTTCATGAACAAGATGGTCGTGATCGAAGCCGACCCCGACGGCAACGGTGACCTGACCGACGCCAGGATCGCCGGTGAGGTGCTCACCGACGTCCAGCCCGGGAGCCAGGTCCAGATGGATGACACACCCACCGGCCAGTTCGGCCAGGGCGGCAACGGCATCTTCATCTGGCCCATCGCCTACAACGGCTGGGTCCAGACGATGCCCGACGCCTGGAAGGCCCAGCTGACCTGCCAGCAGCGGGAGCCGCTCAGCCCCGCCCTCTGCTAGCGCACCGATGACCCGGTACGGGCGGCGGGCCTGGCTCCCTCCGCCGCCCGTACCACTCTCTCCGAGAGGCCGATGTCGCCGAGAACCCTTGCCCGCTTGCTGTCCGCCGGCCTGCTGGTCGTGGGCGTCGTGGCCGGTTCCGCCGGCCCGGCGGCCGCCCACGCCAACCTGGTCGGCACCGAGCCCGGCTACGGGACGGTGGTGGCGCCCGACACCCGCCGGGTGCTCATCCGCTACGACCTCCCGGTGGAGGTGAAGGGCGCCCAGATCAGCCTGGAGCGCTCGGGCCGGCCGCTGAAGGTGGGCCGGCCCACCTACGCCTCCCCGGACCACAAGGACGTGTCGGTGCCCCTCCCGCCCCTGGCCCCCGGCAGCCATGTCCTCACCTGGTTCCTCTTCGGTTCGGACGGCGACGTCATGGGGGCGGAGCTCGCCTTCAGCGTCCCGTCCGCCGCCGGCTCGGCCCCGACCACCGCCCCTTCTCCCTCCAACGCGGAGGCGGGGCCGCCGCCGGCCGGGCAGCGGGCCTTCGCCCCCCTGGCCCGGGCTCAGGACGCCGCCCGGCTGATGGCGTCCGCGTCGCTCGTCGTGCTGGTGGGCGGGGTGGCGTTCGTGGCGCTGCTGTGGCCGGCCGGGGCCCGGTTGCGCCGGACCCGTGTCCTCCTGTGGGTGGCGCTGGGGGGGGCTCTGGTGGCCAACGCCGGCGCCCTCGGCCTGAAAGGCGCGGCCGTACAGGGACAGTCGGCGCTGGCCGCCTTCTCTCCCGCGGCGTTGAGCGCCCTGAACGGCACCCATGTGGGCCGGGTCCTCCTGGCCCGCCTGGGCTTCCTGCTCCTGGCCGTTCCGTTGACGGTCTTCCTGACCCGGGCGCCCGACCGGGCGGTGCGCTCCCACCGCTGGTACTTCGGCATGGCCGTCTCCAGCCTGGGTGCCCTGGTCACCCACGGCCTGTTGAGCCACGGCTATGCCCGCGGTGGGCTGGCGTCGGTCGCCAACGTCGTGCACCTGGGAGCGGTTGCGGTCTGGCTGGGTGGGCTCGCCGTCCTCGCCCTGGTCGTCCTGCCCCGCCGCCGGGCCGACGAGCTGTCCTTCCTCGTGCCCTGGTTCTCCCGCCTCGCTTTCGTCTCGGTGGCCACGGCGGTGGTGGCGGGCATCGCGCTGCTGCTCCTCATCTCCCCGCGATGGTCGGCCCTGCCCGGATCGGGCTACGGGCGGTTCCTGCTCCTGAAGCTGGCGCTCGTCGTGGTGCTCCTGGCCGCCGCCTCCCGGGCCCGGGGCTTCGTCCGGAAGCGCCTCCCCGGGGTCACCACCGACGGTGCCGTCGGGCTCCAGCCGTTCGTGACCGCCGTGACCGCCGAGGTCTGCATCGCCGCCAGCATCCTGTCTGCCACCGCCATCCTCGTTGGCCGGCCGCCACCGGCCTGACCGCTGTCCACCCCGTCACCACCCGACCCGATCTCTCGAATGGAGGAGGGAAATGAATCATCCAACCGTGTTGCGAACCACCCGGCTCTTCCTGGTGATCGCCGTCAGCGGCATCGTCTTCTTCGGGCCGGCCCCGTCAGCCGAGGCGAATGCGGTAGTGGGGATCGTCGAGCGCGATCCCGACAACGCGTCGACGTGGGGCTACGAGCCGCCCGATGTCACCATCCCGGCCGGCGCCTCGGTCGTGTGGGAGTGGAAGGGCCAGGACCAGCACTCGGTGACGTCCGACAACGGCGCCTTCGACTCCGGCGTGAAGCAGGGCGTGGGGCAGCGCTGGGAGTACAAGTTCGCCTCTCCGGGCGAGTACCCCTACAGCTGCACGCCCCATCCCTTCATGTACGGGACGGTCCACGTCACCTAGGAGGGGATTCTCTCCAGCCTGGGCCGGTGGGTGCCGGCCCAGGCGGTTGACCCGCGGATATCAAGGGGAGACCCCATGAGCCTCTTGGAGATCGCCTGGAGCCCCGGCAGCACGGTGCGGGCCCGCGCCGTTCTCGCCGACCTCTTGGCCCTCACCAAACCCCGGATCGTGGAGCTGCTCGTGGTCACGGGGGCGACGACGGCGGCGGTGGCCGCCGGTGGCTGGCCGGGGGTCGCCCCGCTGGCGGCGGTGGTCCTGGGTGGTGGGATGGCCGGCGCGGGGGCGGGGAGCATCAACTGCGCGCTCGAAGGCGACCTCGACCGCAAGATGCCCCGCACCCGCAACCGTCCGGTGGCCGCCGGACGGATCTCGGCGCCGGTGGCGCTCGCCCAGGGCATCGTCCTCAATGTCCTGGCGGTGATGTTCATCGCCGCCGTCACCAACTGGTTGGCCGCCGGCCTCACCCTGGCCGGGACCATCTGGTACGTCTTCGTGTACACCCTGTGGCTCAAGCCCCGCACGACCCAGAACATCGTGATCGGCGGCCTGGCCGGGTCCTTTCCGCCCCTGGTGGGATGGGCGGCGGTGACGGGAACCGTCGGTGCGACGGCGCTGGCCTTCGCGGCGGTGATCTTCCTGTGGACGCCACCGCACTTCTGGGCCCTCGCCACGCTGGCCAACGACGACTACCAGGCGGCCGGCATCCCCATGCTGCCCGCCGTGGTCGGCGCTCGCCGGACGGCCCGGGCCATGCTCGCCTACGCCGGCGGGATGGTCCTCGCCAGCCTCGTGCCCGTGGCCGTGGGAGACCTCGGGGCGCTGTACCTGTCGGTCGCGCTGATCGGAGGCGCCTGGCTCGTGCGGGCCTGTCACCGCCACGTCCGTCGCCTGGAGCGGTGCACGGCCCGGCAGGTGTTCCTGGGCTCCCTCGCCTACCTGGCGGCACTCTTCGCCGCCGCCGCGGTCGACATCACGGTGATGTGACGTGGATCGGCGTCTTCCCCAGGGGGTGCGGGCGGAGCGCCACCGGCTCCTGGGGGACGCCCGGCGGCTCGCCATCATCGAGGCGCTCGGAGAGGGGCCCCGCCAGATCCCAGAGCTCGCCCGCCTCCTCGGTGTCCATCCCACCACCGTGCGGGCCCATCTCGAGCGGCTGTTGGCAGCCGGGGTCCTGGAGGAGGAGCCCGGTGTCCCCGCCGGGCGGGGCCGGCCGTCCAAGCACTACCGCCTGCGCCAGCCTCTGCTCGCCGGAGATCCCGAAGTCCGGCTGTTCGTGAGCAGCCTGGTCTCCCTGCTCCGCGGGGCCTACGGGGACGGGGTCGTCCCCGCCGCCGAGGACGAGGGAAACCGGCGCGGCCGGGAACTCGGACGATCCTTCCGTCATCCGTCCTTCGAGCAGGCGATCCGGGAGGTCGTCAAGACGCTCAACCGCCTCTCGTTCGACCCCGCCCCGCCGGTCCGGTGCCAGGGCGGGATCGCGGTCGATGTCCGCCACTGCCCCTATGGTATCGATCCGAACGACCCGGACGGCGCCGTGGTGTGCGCCTTCCACCGGGGCCTCGTGCGCGGGCTGGCCGAGGTGACCTCCGGGGAGGAGGTCCGCGTCCGGCTGTTGCCCTTCGTCGCTCCGGGAGTGTGCCGGGTCGAATTGTCCGTCAAAGCGCGGCCCGATGTTCAGTAATGCCGAGGCGCTGAT
Organism: Acidimicrobiia bacterium; assembly: GCA_050741935.1. Lineage (GTDB taxonomy): Bacteria > Actinomycetota > Acidimicrobiia > IMCC26256 > BP-133 > CAWBJP01. The sequence continues at coordinate 8,887 of JBOGFE010000137.1, forward strand.
GGATATGCTCGTGAGCATGCGCGTCGTGTGGTCGCCGTGGGAGGTGTTCCGGAGGCCCGTCCCCGTGATCATGGCGGCCTGACATGGACCGGCGCCTCGAGCAGGGGGTCAGGGCAGAGCGTCACAAGCTCCTGGGTGACGCGCGGCGTCTGGCCATCGTCGAAGCGCTGGAAGAGGGACCCCGCCAGATTCCCGAGCTGGCCCGTCTGCTCGGTGTCCATCCGACGACGGTGCGGGCCCACCTGGAGAAGCTGCTGGAAGCGGGAGTGCTCGAGGAGGAAGCGGGCGTCCCGGCGGGGCGGGGCCGGCCCTCGAAGCGTTACCGCCTCCGCCAACCGCTGCTCGGCGGCGATCCGGAGGTCCGCCTCTTCGTCTCCAGCCTCGTCTCCCTGCTGCGCGACGCCTACGGTCCCAAGGCACCCGCCACCGCCCGGGAGGAAGGAGTCCGCCGAGGCCGGGAGATGGGGCGTTCCTTCCGGCACCCTTCGTTCGAGCAGGCGGTGCGGGAGGTCGTCGAGACCCTCCGGCGCCTCTCCTTCGCCCCGACCGAACCGAAGCGGCACAAGGGCGTCGTCTCCGTCGATGTCCGCCACTGTCCCTTCAGCGTCGACCCCAATGATCCGGACGGAGCCGTGGTGTGCTCCTTCCACGAGGGCCTGGTCCTGGGGTTGGCCGAGGAGGCGTCGGGAGAAGAGCTGGCGGTGAAGCTGCTGCCCTTCATCGGGCCGGGACTCTGCCGGGTCGAGCTGTGCACCAAGGAGGCGGCGACTTCCCGCCGCCGGGCCGCTAAGAAGCAGGGGTGAGGATTCTCTCTCCCTGAGGACAGTGTTCTACCGGACGTTGGTGCCTCATAGTGAGGACGTCGAACGTTCGGGAGGTCGAAGGTGCTGGGGTCGTCGGGCCGGTGGATGGTCGGAGGTGGCATGGCCGTCGCCGCCCTGGTGGTGGTCGGCCTGGTCGCCGCCGGAAACGACCGGCTGCCCGTCGAGGTGCGGGCCGGTGGAGGAGCCGGGGAGCCCGGGGCCCCCGCCGTCGAGCCCCCCCGGGCCACCACCGCCACCACCGGGGCATCCACGAGCCCCGGCGGCGATCGCGTGGTGTGGTCCGAGGCGGGAGACATCTGGCTCTCCGAGCGGTCCACCGGAGCACGCCGCCGGCTGACGGAGGACGGCAACGTCCGCCGGGACGCCCTTCCCGGCTTCCATGGTCCCCACCGGGTCACCTACGTGTCGTGGGAGGAGCAGGGCCCCGGGCCGGTCTCGGTGGTCCGGGAGCTGGATCTCACCACCGGCCGGGCCCACGACGTGGCCCGGCTCGACGCCTGGATGGGTGCCTTCGACTGGAGTCCGGACGGCCGGACCCTGGCCGTCTACGCCGCCGGCGACGGCACGCCGGGTGAGCTCCGCCTCGTCACACCGGTCCACGAACGCACCATCCGGAGCTTCCCCCCGGCCGGGGGGCGGGGCGGCTTCATCAACTACGACGAGACTCGGCTGGAGTGGTCACCCGACGGGCGGCACCTGCTCCTCGTCGACACCAGCCTCGACACCTCCCAGGACGAGACGTTCTACGTCCTGACCGCGGACGGGGCTTCGGTTATCGCTCCCCGGGGCGGCACGTGGGCCCGCTGGGGGCGCCACGGGGAGACCGTGTATTGCGCCTGCGCCGTGCACCCCGGAGACGACGAGTGGCCCTGGCAGGCCATCGACCTCGGCACCGGCGCCGGCACGCCGCTGCCCATCGAGCGGGGCATGCGACCGGCGCTGTCACCCGACGGCCGCTATCTCGCCTTCGACGACGGTGAGGACACCCCGTCGGTCCATGTCCTCGATGTCCAGGCCCCGGGCAGCCGGCCCCGCCACCTGGCCCGAGGCGCCCTGGCGCCGTTGTGGCTCGACGCCGGCCACCTGGCCGTGACCGACACCCGGCCGTGCGCCGACGACGAGGACACCTGCATCGCCGGCGGCCACGGCTCGATGTTCGTGCCGGCGGGCACGGCCTCGGCCCTCGACGTCGCCTCGGGCGTACGCTCGCCCACCGAGCCGGTGCTCACCGAGGACGCCGACGTCTCGCCTTCGGGCTGAACGGTGGACCGAGGTCGCCATCCCCGCCGGCCCGGAGGCTAGGAGCCGGGGAGCATGTAGGAGGGCAGTCGGGCGACGGAGTCGGCGTTGACCGAGAGCCAGCTCCAGGGCCCGAAGTAGGTCACGAACACCCAGGCGGCGCCGAAGCCCACCACGGCCAGGAACTCGAGGGTGGTCTTGGTCCGCCCCCCGACGGCCAGCCGTGCCAGGCCACCGGCGCAGAACGGCCGGCCGCGCTCCCGCCATGAGATGCGGAAGTAGGTCCAGCCGACGGCGAAGGCGGCCACGAAGAGGCTCTCGTAGATCGGGAACTGGTACTGGGATCCGTCCCATGGCGGGGATCACGCAGCGGTTGGTGTCCTCGTGGGCGGCACCGGGACGGAAGGTGATGGGCGGGAAGAGGCCTCCCATCGTCTCGCCCCGCAGCCCCTCCATGACCCGGACGAAGTCCTCGGGGCCGGGGTCGGCGGGGAGGGCGGGAGCCAGCTTCTCGAGCAGCTGGCCGACGACGAACGTGCTCGCCCCGATGGTGGCCCGGACGGCGCCGGGGATCCGCTGGAGGGCCTGGCGGTAACCGGCCAACCGGGGGTCGGTGAAGAGGTCGGGGACGATGGCCGAGGTGTAGAGCCCCTCGGACTCGGCGACCTTGAGCATGCGCTCGTCGTAGCCGGACTGCTGGGTGGAGACGGCCGGCTGCCATCCCTGCCGGTTGGCGGAACGGATGAAGCGCATGGCGGTCTGGTTGTCGGCGAAGACGGCCACCGCCTCGGCGCCCGCGTTCTTGGCCGAGATGGCTTCGGCCGTGTAGTCGGGCTGGGCCAGGGAGACCTGGGCTTCGTAGACGACCTGCATGCCGGCCTGCGGGGCGAAGACGCGGGCCTCCTGGGCCGCGGCGCTGCACTGGGGCGCCTCCCGGCAGTACAGGAAGGCGACCTTCTTCGCCTGGGCCAGCGTGGCCAGGGGAGCGAGGTGGGACCAGGCCAGGCCCTTGGTGGCACTGGGCCCGAAGAAGAACACCATCGGGCTGCCGTCATTGCCGGCGCTGCAATTGCACGTGCCGATGATCGGAACCCGCTTCTGGTCGACGTAGTCGGTGATGGCCTGCTCGGTGGTGACCATGTGCGTGCCCAGGAAGGCGTCGATCTTCTCCTGCTCCACGAACTGCCGGGCCAGCGTCAGCGCCCGGCTGGGATCACCGCCGTCGTCGCCGACCAGGAGCCGGACGTGGTGTCCCCCCAGGCCCCCTCGGTCGTTTACCGACGCCACCCAGGCCCGGACGGCGTCGGGGATCGGCTTCATCACGGCCCCGAGCGGGCCGCTGCCCACGCCGAGGGAGGCGAGTCGGATCTCGCCCTGGGCCGAGGCGGCCCCGGCGGCCGAGGTGGATGCGCCCGGGTGAGCACCGGCCGGAGCGGTGCCGCCGGAAGGCGAGATCCCGCTGGGGGACGGAGCCGGTGCGCCTCCGGGATCGTGCGAGGT
>JBOGFE010000138.1:0-8812 GCA_050741935.1 Acidimicrobiia bacterium
CGGCGCGACAGCGCGAGGCGATGAGCTACAGGGCGATCCGGGCGATGGCGGCGTCGTCGTCGCCCTCGCCTTCCTGATCCGCTCCCTGGTAGCCGACGATGGTCACGAACTTCCCGTCGCCGGTCACGGCGCCGCCGAACCAGGCGTCGGCCGGCCCGCCCAGGTCGGAGAGGACCCGGCCGCCGGTGCCGAAAGCGGTGACGGGGGCGCCCTGCTCGTCGACCAGGACCACCATGGCGTCGGCGGTGTCCTCGGCCGTCGAACCGACACCGATGAGCAGGACCCGCGAGTCGGGCAGCACCACGAGGTTGCGGCCCCGGTCGTCCTGGCCGGCGACGTCGACCCGCAGCACCCCGTCGGTACCCCAGGTCTTGTCCCAGTCGCCGGTGGCGCTGAACCGCATGGAGATCATGTCCAGCTTCTCCTCGCCGGCGCCGTGCCCGTAGCCGGTCAGGACGTAGTCGCGGCCCTGGAACCCGAGCTGGTAGGACTCGGCCACCCCGCCGGGCAGCACCGGTGCCGTGGCCACGCCGGCCTCGCCGAAGCTGTCGTCGAGGACGCCGGCCGCCGACGCCCGGATGATCATCGGGGTGACCACCCCGGCCCCGTCCCGGCTGTAGCCGGTGGCCACCAGCTTGCCGTCGGGCTGGAGCTTCAGGCCCCGGGGGTTGTCGATGGTCGGGCCCTTGTCGATCCGGAGGACACCCTGGGTGCCGAAGGCGGTGTCGGGCTTGCCGGCGCTGGTCAGGGCGGCCATGACGACGTCGGTGTCGTCGCGGCCCGGCGCCGGCGTCGAGCCGAAGACGACGACCCGGTTGTCGGGGAGCGAGACGAGCCCCCAGGCGTTGTCGGTGTTGTACCCGCCGTCCGCCGTGGCCTTGCCCTGGCCCAGGTCGAGGCGGGCGATGCCCCCTTCGCCGAAGGTCGGGTCGGGCTTGCCCTGGGCGTCGAAGCGGACCACGGCGACGTCGTTGTCCCTGGCCGCGTCACCGGTCGCCCTGGGGTTCTTCTCGAAGGGACCGGTGATGACCACCTTGCCGTCGGACTGCACGGCCACGGTTCGGGCCACCTCGGCCACCTTCCCGCCGGGGGCCACGTTCACCGCCGCGACCCCGGCCTCGCCGAAGGTCTTGTCGACGGCGCCGGCGGCGTCGAGGCGTACCAGGACCATCGAGTTGTCCCCGCCCGAGCTGGTCCAGCCGGTGACGTAGGCGGTGCCGTCGGGCCCGGCGGTGACGCCCAGGAAGCGGTCGTGGTCGGTCGGGGACAGGGGCGAGGCGGACACGCCGTTCTGGCCGAAGGTGGGATCGAGGCCGGTCGGCTCGGTGGCTTCCCCGGTCTCCTCCGCCTCGCCGCCCACCGTGCTGGTCTCGGTCGACGCCTCCTCGTCTCCGTCGTCATCCGAACAGCCCGTCAGGATCAGCAGGCCGGTGAACAGCCCGCTCAGCAGCTCCCGAGACATGTTGCCGTCTCCCCTCCTTAGGTCAACTGATAGAACTATCTAAGGGTAACCTAATTTCATTTGGATGCCAGGGCCCGGTCGCTACGGTGTGGCCATGCGACGCCCGCTGGCTCTCGTCGCCCTGCTCGCGGTCGTCGGGGTCACGCCGGCCGCAGCGCACTCGTGCACCACCCCGGTGGAGATCCCCGTCGGCGAGGTGACGACCGTGATCGTCGGGGTGCCCGCCGAGCAGAACCCGGTCGTGGCCGCAGAGATCGCCCTGCCCGACGGCTTCCTCCTCGACGAGGCGTACGACGTCGGCCCGTGGAAGGTCGAGACGGTGGGGTCGGTGCTCCGCTACCAGGGAGGCGAGCTCGCCCCATACACCTGCGGCTCCTTCCAACTGCAGGGGAGCGCGGAGAGCCAGGCCCAGCTCCTCTTTGCCGTCACCGTCCGGAGCCCCGACGGCTCCCAGGTCAAGTACGACAGCGACCAGGCGGACGACCCCCACGCCGCCCAGATCGTCTACGCCGGGTTCTCCCCGCCGACCTCGGGCACCGACGGCGGTGGCTCCGGCCTGCTGTCCGGGACGACCATCGGCGTGGTGGCGACGGTCGCGGTGATCGGCGGCGCCTACGTCCTCTCCAGGCGCCTCCAGCAGCCCAAGCCGGCGACCAGATCGGCGTCCAAACCGGCGTCCAAACCGGCGTCCAAACCGGCGTCCAAGCAGCCGCGGCGCCGGCGTTAGCCGTCGCCCATCGAGCGCGGCGCGCACCAGGCGCGCGCGATCGGAGCCCTCAGAGGGCCAAGAACGCTCCGGCCTTGGGTTCAGGACGCGGGCGGAACTAGTCTCAGGGCAACTAGTCCCCGGAGGCCGCTTCAACAATGGCTGGCAGATCCACCCGAGCCACCGTCCCCGGTGCGCGCCAGATCGACCCCGGTGACCTGTCGCTCACCGAGTGGGCGGTGCTCGGGGTCCTCGCCATCCAGCCCGCCCATGGGTTCGCGGTGGCCCGGGAGCTGCACGCCGACTCGCCGCTGGGCCGGGTCTGGAGCATCCAGCGGCCCCTCATCTACCGGGCCATGAACCGCCTGGAGGACGGCGGTCTGATCCGAGCCCATGCCACCGAACCCGGCGAGGCCGGCCCCCAGCGGACCGTGTACCGCATCGAGCGGCGGGGCCGGGCCGCCCTCGACCGCTGGCTGCACACCCCGGTGGCCCACCTCCGGGACGTCCGCACGGAGCTGCTGCTCAAGCTGGTGCTGGGCCGGCGTCTGGGCATCGACCAGCGCCGGCTGGTGCTCGACCAGCAGGCCGCTTTCGCCTCCCACTTCGACGCCCTGGCCCGGGCGGCCGCGAACTCGACCGACCCCGTCGACCGGTGGCGCCACGAGTCGTCCCAAGCTGTAGCCCGGCTGCTGAAAGGACTCCTGTGAGCAACCCTTCCTTGTTCGGATGGCTGGCCGTGGTGGTGGGCGTCACCCTGTTCGGGACGGCGTGCGGTGACGACAACTCCGGCAACGCGGCGGAATCGACGTCGACCTCGGCCGAGGCGACGACGACGACCGCGCCGAAGCTCACCGGCAACATCACGGTCCTGGCCGCGGCCTCGCTGACCGAGTCGTTCACCGAGATCGGTAAGGCCTTCGAGACGGCCAATCCCGGGACCAAGGTGACTTTCAGCTTCGGGGCCTCGTCCGCTCTCGCCACCCAGGCCAACGAGGGGGCCCCGGCCGATCTCTTCGCCTCGGCCGACGAAGCCAACATGAAGAAGGTGACCGACACCGGCAACGCCACCGAACCCACCACCTTCACCCGCAACCGCCTGTCGATCCTGGTCGGCAAGGGCAACCCGAAGGGGATCGCGGCCCTCGCCGACCTGGCGAAGTCGGGCGTGACCTTCGTCCTTTGCGCGGTCGAGGTGCCCTGCGGCAAGTTCGGCCAGCAGGCGCTGGACAAGGCCGGGGTCAAGGCCAGGCCCAAGTCGTTGGAGGAGAACGTGAAGGCGGTGGTCACCAAGGTCACCCTGGGCGAGGCCGACGCCGGGCTCGTCTACGTCACCGACGCCAAGGCCGCGGGAGACAAGGCCCAGGGCGTGGACATCCCCGACGAGCAAAACGTCATCGCCGTCTACCCCATCGGCGCCCTCAAGCAGTCGGCGGCGCCCGACGTGGCCGCCGCCTTCAAGGCGTTCGTCCTCTCCGCCGCCGGCCAGCAGATCCTGGCCACGTACGGCTTCCTGCCTGCGGCGTGAAACAACGTGGCTAGCGTGAGCGGTCCTGACAAGGGGGCCCCGCCGTGACCAGCCAAGAATTGGAAACCCTCCTCATGAGCCGGTCGCTGACCGACGAGCAGCTCATGGCGGCGACGGACGGGGCGCCCACCTACCGCATCCTGCCCGATGCCGTCGTGCTCAAGATCGGCGGGCAGAGCGTGATCGACCGGGGGCGGGCGGCGGTCCTCCCCGTGGTGGAGGAGCTGGTGGCGGCCCGGGCGCAGCACCAGATGCTCATCGGGACGGGCGCCGGCACCAGGGCCCGGCACCTGTACTCCATCGGGGCCGACCTCGGCCTCCCCACCGGCCTCCTCACCGACATCGGCGCCAATGTGGCGGGCCAGAACGCCCACATCCTGGGCTTCCTCATGGCCCGCCACGGGATCCCGGTGGTGAGCGGGGCGGGCCTGGCCGCCCTCCCCCTCTACCTGGCCGAGGCCCACGCCGTGATCTTCGCCGGCATGCCCCCTACGGCATGTGGCAGCGGGTGCCGGCCGAGGGCCTCATCCCCCCGTACCGCACCGACGCCGGCTGCTTCCTGGTGGCCGAGGTGTTCGGCTGCCGGGACATGATCTACGTCAAGGACGAGGACGGGCTCTACACGGCCAACCCCAAGACCCACCCCGACGCCGAGTTCATCCCCAGCATCACCGTCGACGAGCTCGAAGCCCTCTCCCCCCACGACCTGGTCGTCGAACGGCCCGTCCTCGACCTGATGCGCCACGCCCGCCACGTGCGTTCAGTGCAGGTCATCAACGGTCTGAAACCGGGGCGGATCACGAGGGCCCTGGCCGGTGAGCACGTCGGCACCATCATCACCGCCGGGGTGCGGGGCGGGGAGGGGACGTCATGAGCGACGCCGGCGCCGAGGCCAAGCACCTGCCGTCGTCCCTGATGCGCCAGACCCTCCTCGACCGGGACCTGGTCGCCCCCGTCACCGCCCGGCCCCCCATCCGGCTCCTGCCCTGGCTGAACGTGGTCAAGGTCGGGGGGCGGTCGATCATGGACCGGGGCCGGGACGCCATCCTGGGGGTGGTCGCCGAGCTGCGCCAGGCCCTCCCCGAGCACCGCCTCCTCATCCTCACCGGCGCCGGCATCCGGGCCCGCCACATCTACAGCGTGGGGCTCGACCTCGGGCTCCCCACCGGCGTCCTGGCCGAGCTGGCCGCCACCGAGGCGGGCCAGAACGGCCAGATCCTCGCCGCGCTGCTGGCCGACGAGGGCGTGTCCTACCTCCCCCAGGGCACCGTCGACCACCGACTCGCCACCCACATGGCCGCCAGCCGGGCCGCGGTCGGCAACGCCATCGGGCCCTATCACCACCACGAGCTCCCGCCGCCGATGGGACGGATCCCCCCGCACCGGTCGGACACGGGCGCCTTCCTCTTCGCCGACGCCATCGGCGCCGAGCGGCTCACCCTGGTGGAGGACGTGGACGGGCTCTACACCGCCGATCCCGCCGGCGAGGCCCCGGCCGAGCTCATCCCCGAGATCACCGTTTCGGAGCTCGTGGCCATGAACCTGCCGACGCTGCCCTTCGACCGGATGCTCCTCGAGGTCATGACGACGGCCAAGCACCTCGACCAGGTCCAGATCATCAACGGCCTCGTCCCGGGCAACCTGGGCCGTGCCCTGGGCGGGGAGCACGTCGGCACGATCCTGCGCCGGTAGGGAGGCGCCGGGCGGCCGGACATGGTGATCGTGCCCCCGGCCGCCTACCGTGACCCGGTGCGATGGGCGCTCCGCGACGACCGCGGGGAGATCACGCCGGCCGAGCTCGACGATCTGGTCGCCACGGTGGCCGGGACGCTGGCCGGTGGCGCTGCTCCGCAACACCCCTCGTTGCGTCACAACGCCGCCACCCGGGCGAACCGGCCGCGCCGGCGCTCGTGGCGCTTCTGCGCAACACCTGTCGTTGCGGAGCGGCGCCACGAGCCTTGAGGAGCGCAGATTGCCGGATCCTGCGCTGAAGCAGCCTCCGTCTCAGGCGGTGACGAGGGCGTTGACGACGAAGGTCTGGAGGTAGGCGGGGAGGTCGTGCTCGGGCGGAACGATCTCGGGCAAGGTGAGGAAGCAGAAGACGATGGAGGTGAGCCAGCGGACGGCGGCGTCGAGCTGGACGTCGGCGCGCAGCTCGCCCCGATCGGAGGCGTAGTCGAGGTAGGGCCGCCAGTAGCGGGACATGGCGGCGAAGACGGCGTCGGTCTGGGCCACCAGCCGGGCCGTGTCATGGAGCACGTCGACCCCGAGCACGGACTCGGCGATGCCCCGGTCGGGCCCGCCCACGACGCCGGCCAGGAGAGCCTGGAGGATGAGCGGCCCCGCCGGGCCCTTCTTCTTCACCCGCTTGTGCAGTGCCGCGGCCCGGTCGGTGATGTGGCGGACGACCACCTCGAGGAGGAGCGCCTCCTTGCCGGCGTAGTAGCGGTAGAGCGCCGGCCGGGCGATCCCCGCCTCCCGGGCGATGTCCTCCATCCGGGTCCGGTGGACGCCCCAGCGCTCGAAGCAACGGGCGGCGGCCTCGGCGATGACCGCCCGACGCTCGGCGTCCTCCTCGGCCTCGACGGCCATCGATGCCGGTGCCGGCGAAGGATCCAGGGTCGAGCGGGCCACGGCATCCAGGGTACCGGCCTTGACGGCCACAGTAAACGCGATATGTAATTTGTCACGCGTTTGTCCCGTGGGCAGCGGAGAGCCTGGAGGTCGGCCATGCCGAGTGTGCCCCGCATCATCTCGCCCGACGATCACGTGCAGGCCCCGGCCCACGTCTGGCAGGAGCGGCTCCCGTCGAAGTTCCGGGACCGGGGCCCAACCATCCGCCGGCTGAAGGGCGCCACCCGCATCGAGGGGACCTCGCCCCGCTTCGTGGAGGACGACGACGGCCACGTGGCCGACGTCTGGCACTACGAGGACCGCCAGCTGCCGCTGCTCCAGATCGCGGCCGCCGCCGGCATGGACCGCAGCACGGTCGACGCCCGCCCCGTCACCTTCGACGACATCCGCAAGGGCTGCTACGACCCGGCCGCCCGCCTGGCCGACATGGACGTGGCCGGCATCGAGGCCTCGGTCTGCTACCCGAACATGTTCGTCCGCTTCTGCGGCCAGCAGTTCTCCCTGGCCCAGGACAAGGAGCTGGCGCTCGCCTGCATCCGGGCCTACAACGACTTCATCGTCGAGGAGTGGTGCGCCGGCTCCGGCGGCCGGCTGGTGCCGCTCGGCATCGTGCCCCTGTGGGACGACGGCCTGGCGGTGGAGGAGGCGCAGCGCCTGGCCGGCCTCGGGTTCCGCACCATCACCTTCTCCGAGGCGCCCCACCTCCTCGGGCTCCCGTCGATCTTCTCCGGTTACTGGGACGGGCTCCTCCGGGTCTGCGCCGAGACCGAGATGGTCCTGTCGCTCCACATCGGAACCGGCGGGTTCCCGACCCTGGCCAGGGACGCTCCCCTGGCCGTCCCCAACGTGATCGCCTCCTTCCACGCCGGCTTCACGCTGACCGACTGGCTCTTCTCCGGCATCCTCGATCGCATCCCGACCCTCAAGATCTGCCTGGCCGAATCCCAGCTCGGCTACATCCCCTACATCCTCTCCCGGGCCGACTTCGTGTGGGAGGAGCTGAGCGGCGAGGGGTTCACCGGCATCGACAAGGCGACGATGCCCAACCCGCCGAGCTTCTACTTCCGCCGCAACGTGTGGTGCACTTTCTTCCGGGACCCGGTCGGGTTGAAGATGATCGACGAGCTGGGCGCCGACCGGGTTCTGTACGAGACCGACTATCCGCACACCGACACCTCCTGGCCCGACTGCCAGGCGGTGGCGGCCGAGTACACCAGCCACCTGAGCCGGGAGGACGCGGCCAAGATCGTGGCCGGGAACGCCCGGGCGCTGTTCCGCGTGCAGGTGGGCTGACCGAGACGAAGCGAGCGGGACTGGGGGGACGGATGGAGTTCCGCGATCCGACGCACGGCGGGTCCGAGCCGGGCCGGTATTGGACGACGGTCAACATCGGCGAGGCCATGCCCGACGTCCTGTCGCCGATGTGCTGGAGCTTCTGGGGGCCGGGTCTGGAGGCCGCCGCCCGGCTGGCGTACTACGACTTCGGCATCCTGGGCAAGGACGAGCTGGCCGTCCCCACCGCGCCCGACGAGCTCATGGTGTCGTACTTCTTCGGCCGCCCGGCCATGAACATGGACCTGCTGAGGGTCCTGTTCGGCGCCATGCCGGGCATGACGGCCGACGACTTCGAGCGTGACATCTGCGGGAAGGTGCGCCCCGGGCTCCCGCCCACCCCCAAGCGGGGCCGGGCGGCCCACGTGATGGCCAGGTCCCCCAAGGGGATGGCCACCGCCGGGCGCCGGTTGCGGGACTATGCGGCCGACCAGCGGGCCTGGTGGGAGGCGGAGGTGCTCGACGGCGGCGGCCTGGCCGACCCGGGCCGGCTCCTGACCGGGTCGTACGAGCGGTTCAAGGAGGCGTTCCGCCGCCACGTGCACGGCCGCTTCGTGCTCATGCCCGTGCAGGCGCAGCTGACCAAGCTGGCCGAGGACGCCGGCCGGCCCGATCTCATCAACCGGGTCATGGGCGGCCTCGGCGGGGTGACGGAGACGGCGCTGGCCGACGACCTCTGGCAGGTCGGCCGGGGGACGCTCGACACCGACCGGTTCCTGCGCCGCTTCGGCTTCCACGGCCCCAACGAGGGCAACCTCGACGGCTGGTCGTGGCGCGAGAACGACAGCACGCTCGGCCAGATGGCCAAGGCCATGGCCGACCGGCCTGTGGCCCAGCGCCCCCGGACCCGGGAGGCGGCCATGATGCAGGCCCGCCAGGGCGCCGTCGCCGAGCTGGTCTCGGTGCTGCCCCGGGCCAGGCAGCCCGTCGCCCGGCTGCTGTGCAAGGCGGCGGTGCGCCGGGTCCAGGACAACGAGATCGGCAAGGCCAGCTTCCTCATGGCCCTCGACGGCGGCCGCGCCGCCACCCGGGCCCTGGGCCGCCGGCTCCGGGACGAGGGCCGCCTCGAGGACGTCGAGGACGCCTTCTACCTGACCATCGACGAGCTCCTCGCCCCTGATCTCTTCGGGGACACCCCGGGCCCCGGGCC
>JBOGFE010000139.1:0-3614 GCA_050741935.1 Acidimicrobiia bacterium
CGCAGACCTCCAACTGCATCGACGAGCTGCACATCGCGATCGGTGACTGACCGGACGACCGTCCTCGACCTCACCGGAACCACACCACGCCAGACCGCCGCCGGCCCTTAACTTATGGGTATTGGGCTTAGCCCAGGCTTAGCCCGATCCCGACCGGGCCCGCCGTTCGCCTAGAGGTAGAGCCCGGTCTGGCCTTCGGAGCGTTCCGAGGCGACGGCGTGGATGTCGCGCTCGCGGAGGATGAGGTAGTCCTCGCCCCGGATCTCCACCTCGTAGCCGCTCTCGGGCGAGAACAGCACCAGGTCGGAGGGTTCGACGTTGCGCACCGTGGGGCCGAGTGCCGCCACCTCGCCCCACACCAGGCGCCGGTCGACGTTGGCGGTGGCCGGGATCAGGATCCCCGAGCGGGACTTGCGCTCGCCCGCTTCCTTCGACGGCAGCACCAGCAGGCGGTCGGCCATCATGCGGATCGACTGCTTGGCGTCGTGATCGTCGTCCGGCTGCTTCCGAGGCACGCCCAGAGCGTAGTGTCGCGGTTCCCTCCGGCCGCCTCCTGCGGTGTACCTTCGGGAGGCCATGACCCGACGTCGCCTGCTGCTCGCCGGCCTGCTGGCCGGCGTTTTCACTCTCTCCCCCGCCTGCGACGGCGGCGGTGACGACAGCCCGCCGGAGACGTCGGCCGACGGGGCCACGCCGGCGTCCGATCCCGGACCCGGGGCGCCCTTCACGGTCGAGGCCGGGGACCTCTTCCTGAAGCCGACGGACCTCACCGTGCCGACCGGCGCCGTCACCTTCACCTACGTGAACATCGGCGCCCAGGCCCACAACCTGCTCATCGACAAGATCGAGGGCTTCAAGCTGGAGGTGGCGGCCAAGGGCGACACCGACAAGGGCAACGTGGAGCTGCCCCTCGGCCGCTACACGCTCTACTGCGACGTCCCCGGGCACCGGGCCGCCGGCATGGAAGCCAACCTGGTGGCGCAGTGACCGCCCTGCGCCGCCTGGCCATCGTCACCACCGCCGCCACCTACCTGCTGGTGGTGGCGGGGGGAACGGTCCGGGCCACCGGGTCCGGGCTCGGCTGTCCCGACTGGCCCCGGTGCCACGGGTCCCTGGTGCCGCCGCTGGAGTACCACGCCCTCATCGAGTACTCGCACCGGCTGATCGCCTCGGTGGTCATCATCCTGACCCTGGTCCTGGCCGGAGTCGCCCTCGCCGGCCGGCGCCGGATCGAGGCCCGGGCCCGGCGCCTGGCCCTGGCCACCGTGCCGGTGGTGTTCTCCCAGGCCCTGCTCGGGGCGCTGGTGGTCGCCCTCGAGCTCCACGCCGAGTCGGTGGTGGCGCATCTGCTGGTGGCCATGTCGCTCTTCGCCATCCTCATCTCGCTGGTGGTGGAGACCTCCCCGTCGGTGCCCGCCCCCGGTGACGCGCCCGCCGACCGGCGCTTCGCCCGCAGGCTCACCGGGGTGATGGTCTCCGTCCTCGCCCTCATGCTGCTCGGCTCCTACGTGAGCGGCCGCGACGCCGGCCTCGCCTTCCCCGACTGGCCCCTCTTCGACGGGCGGCTGATCCCGGCCACGCACGGGGTCCTGCCCGACCTCCACTTCGCCCACCGGGTGCTGGCCGCGGCGGTGTCGGTGGCCGTGTTCGCCCTGGCCCGCTCCGTCCGGCGCCGGCCTCAGGCCGGGCCGGTCAACCTCCTGGTGCGCATCGCCTCCGCCGTGATCGGCATCGAGATCCTCGTCGGGGCGGGCAACGTGTGGACCCACCTCAGCCCCGCCACCCGCTCGGCCCACCTGGCCCTCGGGGCTCTGATCTTCGCTGCCCTCTTCGCCGCCTCCCGGCTGGCCTGGCGGCTGCCCTCGCCCGCCGGCGCGACGCCCGGCGCCGCCCTCGACCCCGAGTCCGGCCGGGCGCCGGTGGGGAGCCCGGCATGAGAGGGCACGCGGCCGGCGCCACCGCCGGAGCCCTGGCCGGCATCGACGGCTCGACCTGGAGGGCCCGGGCCCGCGTCTACCTGGCCCTGACCAAGCCCCGGATCATCGAGCTCCTGCTGGTCACCACCGTCCCGGCCATGGTCCTGGCCGACCGGGGCCTGCCCGACCCCTGGCTGGTGGTGGCGGTGCTCGTCGGGGGCACGCTGGCGGCCGGCGGGGCCAACACCATCAACTGCGTGCTGGACCGGGACATCGACGAGAAGATGGGCCGCACCAAGCGCCGGCCGCTGCCCACCAAGGCGGTGTCGCCCACCGCCGCCCTCCGGTTCGGGATCGTCCTCGAGGTGGTCGCCTTCGTGTTCCTGTGGGCGACGGTGAACCTGCTGGCCGCCCTGCTGTCGGTGGGGGCGACCGCCTTCTACGTCTTCGTCTACACCATGTGGCTCAAGCGGACGACGGCCCAGAACATCGTCATCGGCGGCGCCGCCGGGGCGGTGCCGGTGCTGGTGGGCTGGGCGGCGGTGACCGGCCGGGTGGGGCTGCCGGCCTGGGTCATGTTCGCCATCGTGTTCATGTGGACCCCGCCGCACTTCTGGGCCCTGGCCCTGCGCTACCGCGACGACTACGCCGCCGCCGGCGTCCCCATGCTGCCGGTGGTGGCCGGCCCCAAGGCCGCCGCCCGTCAGATCCTGGCCTACTCGGTCGTGCTGGTGGCGGTGACCCTCACGCTGTGCCCGGCGGCGCAGATGGGCCCGGTGTACCTGGTGGCCGCCCTGGTGCTGGGCGCCCGCTTCCTCCAGTGCGCCCACATCCTGTCCCGGGATGGCACCCCCAAGGCGGCGATCAAGCTGTTCTCGTACTCCATCACCTACCTCGGGCTGCTGTTCGCCGCCATCGCCCTCGACGCCATCCTGCTGTCGCACACCTGAGCGCCTGAAGAATCTTCGCCTCCTCGCCCTGGTTCTGATCGTGGCCGCCGTACCCGGCAGCCTGCTCATCCGGCGCGCCCTGAACGACGACACCCC
Source organism: Acidimicrobiia bacterium (assembly GCA_050741935.1). Taxonomy (GTDB): domain Bacteria; phylum Actinomycetota; class Acidimicrobiia; order IMCC26256; family BP-133; genus CAWBJP01. The sequence continues at coordinate 2,963 of JBOGFE010000139.1, forward strand.
GCGGCGAACCCCGCTGGCATCGGGCCCGGCGCCCGCCTTCCGGCTGGAAGCGACCGACGGGACCACGGTGTCGTCGGCCGAGTTCGCCGGCCGCCCCGCGCTGGTGCACTTCTTCGCCTCCTGGTGCGAGCCGTGCAAGGACGAGGTGGCGGTGCTGGCCGCCACCCGGAAGGAGCACCCCGACCTGACCGTGGTGGGGGTGGTGGTGCGCGACGAACCCGGCCCCGCCGGCGAGGCCGCCCGGGCGGCCGGCCTGGACTGGCCCCTCCTCCTCGACCCCGACGACGCCACCGCCCGGGACTGGGGGGTGGACAGCGCCCCGGTGACCTTCTTCGTCTCGGCCGAGGGCCGGATCACTGGCCGCCTCATCGGCCCGGTGTCGCCGCTGCTCATCGACCGCCAGCTCGAACGGATCCTGTAGCGGGGACACACAAAGGCGCCATGAAGGAGGCGGCGCAGGGCCGAGCGGCGGGGCCCAAAGCGAGCTCGTGGCGTCGATGTGCAACGACAGGTGTTGCGGAACAACGCCACCAGCCAGCGGCGGGGCCCGGAGCGAGCTCGTGGCGTCGATGTGCAACGACAGGTGGTGCGGAACAACGCCACCAGCCAGCGGCGGAGCCCGGAGCGAGCTCGTGGCGTCGATGTGCAACGA
>JBOGFE010000140.1:0-2940 GCA_050741935.1 Acidimicrobiia bacterium
CTTCGTGACCGGGTTCAGCGGCGAGCAGTACGCCCTGCCCGCGGCGATGGACGGCCTCAAGGCCATCCGCAAGGCGCCCCGCGACGCCGAGCGGGTCACCGTGAGCGCCTGCGATCCGCTCAACCTCACCGGCGTGATCATCCGCGGCCCCCGGACGCCGGCGGTGCGCACCAACAACGTGACCTACGTCGACGGCCTCCCCGAGGAGGCGGCCCGGCCCGCGGTCAGCGGATGAGCACCAGGGTCGCTTCGGGAACCTCGGGGTGGAAGTAGAGGGCGATCGGCTCGTCGAGGGGCTCGACCCGGCGGTGGTCGATGACGATGGGCGCCTTCTTCTTCGGGGCCAGCGCCGCCTGGATGCCGAGCACCAGGGCGCTGACCAGCGCGGTGGCCGCTCCTCGTCTGCGCCAGCGCGGACATCCGGGGCTCTGCATGCCCTACGAGGTTACCGGCCGGGTGAGCCGGGTCGAGGGCCGGGCGGGTCGGCGGGGCCGGGAACCGGGGTCGGTCAGGCCGCCAGGTAGGGCCGGGCGCAGGCCCGTCCCGCCCGCTTGGCCTGGTAGAGGCCACGGTCGGCCTGGGCCAGGAGCTCGGCCACGTCGGCGGCATCGCCGCCTTCGGCCACCCCGATGCTCAAGGTCACGCGGGCCACTCCCGACTCGGTGACCATGGGCGCGGCGGCGAGGCGCTCGGCCATGCGCTCGGCCACCCGCAGGCCATCCTCGAGGCTGGTGTCGGGCAGGAAGACGACGAGCTCGTCGCCGCCGTAGCGGCCGATCAGGTCGGAACCCCGCAGCTGGGCCCGGCAGGCCTCGGCCACGGCGGAGAGGACGGCGTCGCCGGTGGCGTGACCATGGGTGTCGTTGATGGTCTTGAAGTGGTCCACGTCGATCATGAGGGCGGCGACCGGCCGGCCCGTCACCCGGCCCCGCCCGAAGAGCTGGTCGGCCGCGGCCAGGAAGGCGCCCCGGTTCTTGACCCCGGTGAGGACGTCGGTGGTGGCCAGGCGCTGGAGCTCGACGAGGAGGCGGACGTTCTCGGCCGTGACCGCGATCTGCCGGGACACCACCAGGGCGGTGAGGGCTCCGGCGCCGAGGATGAGCCCGCCCAGCTCGAAGCCGGCCTGCTGGCTCCCGACGGCGAGCAGCAGCCCGTACCCGACGGCGATGGCGAGATAGGGCAGGCGGCTGACCCCGGTGCCGGCGGTGGCGACCGGCACCTCGGGCTCGACGCCCGGCGCCCGGCGGAACTGGCACTGGGCGCTCAGCACGAGGAGCACCTGGGCCGCCATCCAGAAGGCATCCGGCCAGTCGCCGCCCCGGTAGGCATCCTGGAGGGTCAGGTGGGCGTAGGCGAGATCGGCGATCACGAAGCACAACACGCCGGTCAGGAGCACGCGCAGGGCGCCCACGTCGCGGCGACCGGCGCCCCGGAGCAGCAGGGCGGCCACCCCGAAGACGAGGAGCAGGTCGCCCACGGGATAGGCGACGGAGAGGATGGAGACGATCAACCCGGCGCCACCGCTGGTGCTGAGCGTCGGACCCACCACCAGGTACCACACGATCATCAGGCCGCCGAGGGTGACGGTGGCGGCGTCGAGCCAGACCTTGCGCCGGTCGGCGCGCGTCCTGGGCCCGGCGGGGAACGACAACAGACCCCATAGCAGCAACGGATAGAAGGCCAGGTAGCCGATGTCGGCCACCGACGGGAACGGGGCCTCGCCGGCGATGACCTCCATGCCGAACCACAGGGCGTCGCCCACCCACCAGGCGGCGAAGGCGAAGGCCAGGCGCTTCCACGCCCGGCGGGTGGCGACGTCGAGATCGGCCCGACCGGCGGCCTTCCAGGCCAGCCAGGTGGCGGCCAGGTTCACGGGCAGGAAAGCGGCGTCGGAGAGCAGCTCCCGCTGATCCCCGCTCCCGACCCTGGAGGCCACCCAGGCGATGAAGAGCACGGCGTAGACGGCGAACGCCACCGCCAGGAGGTCCCCGGGGTGGCGTCCGCGTCGAAGCATCGGAACGTGGGCTTCCGGCGGCGGCAGGCGAGTCATACCCCACCCTTCGGCACATTTCGCCCAGTTCTGAACCCTTCAGGCGAAAATCAGCAGGCGAAGGTCAGACGGTGGCGTGGGCGCCCAGGGCGCTCCGGACCAGTTCGAGCCGGTGCTGTTCCAGGCCGTCCTTCTGGGCCCGGGCCCGTTCGGTGAGCTGGTCGAAATCGATCCCCGACAACGCCTCGTGGTCGCTCGACACCTCGCGCAGGGCCGTCCACAGCAGGATCTTGCCCTCGACCCCCATGCACAGGGTTTCGATCGAGAGCAGATTCGACAGCTCCTGGGCCTCGGTGCCGAGCTTGAGTCGGCTCACCTTCTCGGCGAGCCACGCTCCCGCCTGTTTGACGGGATTCCGGGCGGTCCCGATGGCGTCCATCAGGCCCTCGAGCGTGCGTCTGTCCTCTTCGACCTCGTCCAGGAACTGGTCGAGGAACTGGCCGAGGTCGCTCCCGGCGTTCTCGGCGGCGCAGCGCTTGGCGATCTCCACCGCCCCGACGGAACCGGCGAGGTGGTCGTTCAGGTAGATGTCGAGGTGCGTGGGCTCGTTCATGGACGTCTCCTGTCTGGATGATCGTGTGGGAACTCCTTGCCCTCGATGGCTGGATGGATAAACCCGTCCGTGCGGCCCGCCCCCGCCGGTCGCGGCATGATCAGGGCCGGTCCGGAGTGATCCAGGAGGAGCGAATGGCCATCGCGGTGGGCGACAAGATCCCCGACGTGAAACTGACGACACTGACCGACGAGGGCCTCACGGCCGTCCAGAGCACCGAGGTGCTGGGCTCGGGCAAGGTCGTCCTCATCGGGGTGCCGGGTGCCTTCACCCCCACCTGCAACGACTACCACCTGCCGGGATTCGTGCTGCGCGCCGATGAGCTCAAGGCCAAGGG
>JBOGFE010000141.1:0-3296 GCA_050741935.1 Acidimicrobiia bacterium
CGGTAGACGTTGGCCTCCCGGGCCCGGAAGTCGCCGCCCTTGACCGTGTCGTAGAACAGCCGGTAGATGCTGTCGCCGTCGCCCCGGTAGTTCTTGGCCGCGTTGATGCCGCCCTGGGCGGCGATGGAGTGCGCCCGCCGGGGGCTGTCGTGGAAGGTGAAGGCCTTCACCTTGTAGCCCAGCTCCCCCAGCGTCGCCGCCGCCGCCGCCCCGGCCAGGCCGGTGCCGACCACGATGACCTCGAAGCGCCGGCGGTTGTGGGGCGCCACCAGCTTCATCTCGAACTTGTGGTGGTCCCACTTCTCCTCGATGGCGCCGGCCGGGATGCGGGCGTCGAGGCCAGGTGTCCCCGGGGTGAGGCTCATCCCACCCACCCGGCCTGCACGGCGATGGGGAAGCTGACGTTGCCCACCAGGATGATCCCGGCGAAGCCGACGGCGAAGCGCCGGGTGATGCGGTCCAGGTGGGGGTGGCTCGCCCCCAGGCTGCGGAACAGGCTCCAGGCCCCGTGGTAGAGGTGCACGGCCAGGGCCAGGTTGGCCACGACGTAGGCCAGGGCCACCGGGGGCCGGGAGAAGCTCTCCACCAGGTTGTGGTAGGCGTCGCCCCGCACGAAGTCGGGGTTGGCCGGACCCCAGGTCAGGTCGAGCAGGTGGAAGACGACGAAGAGGGCGACGATGACCCCCGTCCAGCGCATCGTCCGCCCGGCGAAGTCGGCGGCCTCGTAGTCGCGCTTGGTGACGTAGCGCTCCGGCCGGGCCCGGCGGTTGATCATGGTGAGGCCGTAGGCGGCGTGGATGTGGAGGACGAAGGCGGCGGCCAGGCCTATCCGCATGAGCCACAGGGCGACGGTGCGGGGCAGGGCGGGGGTGGCCAGGTCCCGGAGCCACTCGGCGTAGTGGTTGAGCTCCTCCGACCCCAGGTAGACCTTGAGGTTCCCCACCATGTGGGAGAACACGTAGCCCATGAGGACGATGCCCGTGACGGCCATCACCCACTTCTTGCCCACCGCCGACTGGTAGAGCTCGAAGGGCCACGGAAGTCGCCGGTCCCGAGCCGGCTGCACCCTCAACGCCATGGCGCGCTCCTCAGGGCTTGCCCCGCAGCTTGCGCCAGAGCTTCACCACCGGGTCGTGGAACTCCGTCACCACCCGCTCCTTGAGCGGGATGATGGCGTTGTCGGTGATGTGGATGTGCTCCGGGCAGACCACGGTGCAGCACTTCGTGATGTTGCAGAACCCCAGGCCGTACCGGGCCTTGATCAGCTCGAGGCGGTTGTTGGTGTCGAGCGGGTGCATCTCCAGGGCGGCCAGACGGACGAAGAAGCGGGGGCCGGCGAAGTTCCGCTTGTTCTCGTCGTGGTCGCGGATGACGTGGCACACGTCCTGGCACAGGAAGCATTCGATGCACTTGTGGAACTCCTGCGCCCGGTCGATGTCCTCCTGGTACATCCGGCGCTTGCCGTCGGCGTCCGGGGGCTTGGGGACGAAGGCGGGGACGGTCTTGGCCACCTCGAAGTTGAACGAGACGTCGGTGACCAGGTCCTTGATGATGGGAAAGGTCTTCATCGGAGCGACCACGACCGGTTCGTCGACCGGCAGGGTGTCCATGCGGGTCATGCACATGAGCCGCGGCCGGCCGTTGATCTCGGCCGAGCAGGAGCCGCACTTGCCCGCCTTGCAGTTCCAGCGGACGGCCAGGTCACCGGCGTGGGCGGCCTGGATGTCGAACATGACGTCGAGGACGACCACGCCTTCCCGCAGGGGGACGGTGTAGTCGGCGAAGGCGCCGCCCGTCGCGTTGCCCCGCCAGATGCGCATGGTGACCTTGTCGGCGGTACCCCGAACCCCGGGCTCGGCCACTACTTCTGCTCCTCGAACAGGGCATTGAGCTCCGCCGGCATCGACGGGATGGGCTGCTCCCGCAGGTCGATGGCCCCGTCGGGCCCCCGGTGCACGACATGGTTGACGGTGGCGAAGTGGGCATCGGTGCCCGGGTGGTCCTCCCGCGTGTGGCCCCCGCGGCTCTCCTTGCGGGCCAGGGCGCAGCGGGCCACCACCTCGGCGATGGCCAGCAGGTTGCGCAGGTCGAGGGCCAGGTGCCAGCCCGGGTTGAACTGGCGGTTGCCCGTCACCGTCATGCGTTCCGTCCGTTCCCTCAGCGCCTCCAGCTCCACCAACGCCTTCTCCAGCTCGTCGCCCGTGCGGATGATCCCGACCAGGTCCTGCATGGTCTGCTGCAGGTCGGCATGGATCGAGTATGGGTTCTCGCCGCCCGCGCCATCGAAGGGGGCGAGCGCGACCCGGGCCGCCTCCTCCACCTGGCCGGCGTCGACCCGGGGGGTACCGGCCTCGGATTTGGCGTACTCCGCCGCGTAGAGGCCGGCCCGCCGGCCGAAGACCACCAGGTCGGAGAGCGAGTTGCCCCCGAGGCGGTTCGAGCCGTGCAGGCCGCCGGCGCACTCCCCGGCGGCGAAGAGGCCGGGGACGGTGGAGGCGGTGGTGTCGGCGTCCACCCGCACCCCACCCATGACGTAGTGGCAGGTGGGGCCGACCTCCATGGGCGCGGCGGTGATGTCGACGCCGGCCAGCTCCCTGAACTGGTGGTACATCGACGGGAGCCGGCGGCGGATCGGGTCGGCGGGCAGCCGGGAGGCGATGTCGAGCAGCACCCCGCCGGCCGGCGTCCCCCGCCCCGCCTTCACCTCGGCGTTGATGGCCCGGGCCACCTCGTCCCGGGGCAGCAGCTCGGGGGGGCGGCGGTTGTTGCGGTGGTCGGCGTACCAGCGGTCGCCCTCGGCCTCGGTGTCGGCCGTCTCCGCGGCGAAGAAGTCGGAGATGTAGTCGAACATGAACCGGCGGCCCTCGGTGTTGCGCAGCACCCCGCCGTCGCCCCGCACCCCTTCGGTGACCAGGATCCCCCGCACCGACGGAGGCCACACCATGCCGGTGGGGTGGAACTGGACGAACTCCATGTCCACCAGCTCGGCGCCGGCGAAGAGGGCCATGGCGTGGCCGTCGGCCGTGTACTCCCAGGAGTTGGACGTGATCTTCCACGCCTTGCCGATGCCGCCGGTGGCCAGCACCACCGCCTTGGCGGAGAAGACCACGAACTTGCCCGACTCCCGCCAGCAGCCCATGGCGCCGCAGACCCGGTCCCCATCCTTGATCAGGGTCTGGATGGCGCACTCCATGAACACGTCGATGCCCTTGTGGACGGCCCGCTGCTGGAGGGTGCGGATCATCTCCAGACCGGTGCGGTCCCCCACGTGGCCGAGGCGGGCGTAGCGGTGGCCG
>JBOGFE010000142.1:0-5113 GCA_050741935.1 Acidimicrobiia bacterium
CCGCCGTCCGCACCGCGTCGGCCAGGCGCCGGGGATCGGCCTCCCGGCGCCGCAGGAGGGCGCAGGCGCCCGCCTCGGCGGCGTTCATGAGGCCGCTGTCGTCGAGGTGGGTGGCGACCACCACGACCTTGGGTCCGGCGCGCCGCAGGGCACGGATGACCCGGGCGGTGTCGTCGTCGACGTCGTCGGTCACCACCACGGCCACGGCCGCTCCGGCGGCCGCATCCTCGCCCTCGATCAACTGGAGCTCCGGTTGCCGGCGCAGCTGTGACGCCATGCCCGCTTCAGAGATGGGGTCGTCGGCATGGACCGACACCTTGATCCGGGCGGTGCATCGCCCGTTGCCGTTGTACCCGTTGCCGTTGTGCGCGTTGCCGTTGACCTGTACGCCGTTGTCGCTCATCTCGCCCCTCTCCCGTCGTCTCGCGAGCGGGACGTTCACACGAGGGGCTTGTCCGGCACTTCGCGGATGCTCAACGGGCAGTCTCTCTTGTCGGGCCCCAGGTCAGGCGCTGACGTGGGCGCAGAAGGCGAACGCCCTCAGAGCCCAGCCGCCGTTGGTCAACGGTGGGGCTTCGAAGGCGACGGCGCGAGCCTGCGTGGCATTGAGGGGAATGATCTCGTCGACCACCGCCTCCCCTGACTGGTAGCCGGCACCGCCACCGATGTCCACTCCGGTGCCGATGAGGACGGTTCCCTCCGGGCAGGTGGCGATCGCCTCTTTGCGATTGCTGGAGTCGACGCCGGTGTCGGGCGTCCGGTCCGAGACGACCATGAGGCCCGAGAGTCCCGGCGGCCCGACGGGCCCAGCCGGACCCTGGGGCCCGGGCAGGCCGGAGAGACCCTGGACTCCCTGCGGTCCCAAGTCACCGCTGGGACCCTGGGGCCCGCGAGAACGGTCCGGGCCCGGGGGACTGAGCGCCCCGCCGGCCACGTTCGGTCCGCCATCCTCCTGATCCCGCAGCGTGCCCACGATGTAGGCGGACGCCGAGCACGCCTCTGTCTCGCCACAGTCGACGAAGAGGCCGGCGCGACGGCCCTCGGTGAAGAGGATGGGCGACAGGAAGTGGAAGTCGAGGTCCCGGAAGTTCGCCAGGGCGTTGCGCAGGAGCACCTCGTTGTCCCGCCGCACCTCCAGCGTTCCCTCGTGCCCGGCGGGGTTCTGGAGCAGGATGTCGGTGACGGCGAAGATCTTGCCACCGGGGACGGTGAAGACCTGCTCGAGGGCCCCGGTGCCGTCCACCTCCAGGCGGACGCTGTAGGAGTCCGTCCCCGTCGCCGCACCGGCGATCGCCTCGCCGGCCCCGGAGTCGGCCAGGGCTTCGAGGGTGGATCCCTCCACTCCGATGCCGGCCTCGGTCTGCCTGGAGGCCAGGTCGGCGGTCTGGGCCGCCTGCTCCGCCAGCGGTGAGCTGACGGCTTCCGCCGCCGCCGACTGGACCGTCGGCTTGAGCACGGTGACCCACAAGAGGGTGGCGGCGAGGGCGAGGACAAGGAAGAGGGCAAGCATCTTGGCCAGCGACGAGGGGATGCGGGGCTTCTGGAGGAAGACCCCTTCGGCCGTGACCGGTTCCCGCCCGGCCACGTTGACCGCCACCTGGAAGGGCCGGGGCTGCGGCGGTCCCCGCCAGAGCGGCTTGCGGGGCCGGATTCGCAGGCGGGCGAACTCGGCTGCGCCCGGCTCCACCACCATCCCCGGGGGCTCGAAGCTGAAGTGCAGCAGGACGTCGGCGTCGGTGGCGCTGAGCGTCCCCGACACCGCCGTGTTGCCGTAGTTGTCGAAGGCGAGCTCGTGCTTGCCGCGCAGGACCCCGGAGGAGGTGCGGGGGACGAGGCCGGCGGCGAGGTCGGCGAAGGGCCGGACGACGAGCATGCCCTCCTCGACCACCACCGGCCGCACGGCGTCCTCGTGGGAGGCGACCCGGACGGCGAAGGGAACCTTGCCGGCCTCCACCGATGACGTCCGGGGAACCACGAAGGTGACCGTGGCCGTCCCCTTGGTCCCGGGGAAGAGCGACAGCGCGGGCGGTTCCATGGTCGCCCACTCCGCCGCCGGTCCCAGCACCTCCAGGTCGAACTGGTCGACCACCGTGGTGGTGCTGCGGATCTCGACGTCGACCGACACCTGGTGGCCGGGCTCGACCCCGACCTCGGGCTCGGACAGCAACACGGCTGCACCCATGCGGCCGAAGCTAACGGTGCAAGGCGCCGGTGCCACCCGGCGCCGGGGAAGGCGTGAGGGCAGAAGGGGCTGCCCCAACGTCTGTCCCCGCCTGCGCTGCCACCAGCCGGTCGGTAGGTCAGGATCGACCTGATGATCCACGCCGTGTCCGAGTCCCTCCGGGCCCTGGTGCGCCGCGACGCCCTCAACGGCAGCGACGTCGAGGTCGCCTTCGAGGCGCCCAACCGGGAGTGGAGCGGCAAGCGGACGGCCCCGACCGTCGACATCTACCTCTACGACATCCGCGAGGACCTCCGCCGCCGCCAGTACGGGATCGTCGACCAGCGCGAGGACGGCCTGGTCACGGCCCGGACCCGTCCCCCCCGCCACTTCAAGCTCTCCTACCTGGTGACGGCCTGGACGCAGCGTCCGGAGGACGAGTACCACCTGCTCTCCACCCTGCTCGACTGCTTCGTCAAGCACGACCACATCCCCCCCGAGCTCCTGGTGGGCCCGCTGGACCGGGAGGCCCAGCCGGTCTTCGTGACCATCGCCCAGCCCCCGCCCCAGGACCGGTCCCTCTCCGACGTGTGGTCCGCGCTCGGCGGCGAGCTCAAGCCCTCGCTCGACCTCGTGGTGCTGGCGCCGTGGGTGCCGGCCGCCGACGAGGACATCGCCCCGCCCGTCACCGAGGAGCCGAAGATGGCCTTCAGCCGCTTCGGCGACGAGGAGAAGGAAACCGTCATGCGCCGCACGCGGCGAGCCGATCCGAACGCCCGCCGCGGGAAGGGCTGAGCTCGCCGTGACCTCGGCCCCAATGGCCACGGCCGCCCAGTGGCTGCTCAACACCATTCCCACCTGGCCGCTGGCCGTGCTGGTCGTCGGGGGCGCCATGCTGCTGGCTGCCCTCGGCCACCGCCTCGTCCGGCGGTGGACGCCACCAGCCCAGAACTGGGAGCACAACGACGTCGCCGGCGCCATCCTGGCCGTCGTCACCGGCCTCTACGGGCTGGTGCTGGCCTTCGTCATCGTGGCCGTGTGGGACGACTTCCAGGCCACCGAGAAGTCGGTCACCAATGAGGCGACCGCCCTGGCCCAGGTGGTGCGGGACAGCAACGGCTTTCCCGCCTCCGCCAGCCTGGAGATCCGCCGGCGCGTCGGGGCCTACGTCGGCGACGTCATCGACCGGGAATGGGAGCTCATGTCCGAAGGGAGGGAGAGCCCCGACGCCGATGCCAGCCTCGCAACCCTCTTCGAGGCCGTCCAGGGATTCCAGCCCCAGACCCCGAGCGAGATCACCTTCCACGCCGAGGTCGCCTCCGCCCTCAACGATGTCGTGGTCGCCCGCCGGGAACGGCTCTTCGCCAGCGCCAACAGCCTCCCCGAGCCCCTCGCCATCCTCATCGTGGGTGGCGCCGTCCTCTGCGTCGGTGCCCTCTACTTCCTGCGGGTCCCCAACGCCCGGGCCCAGTCCGTGATGATCCAGAGCGTCACCGCCCTGCTGGCCTTCGAGCTGCTCCTGGCGCTGCTGCTCACCAACCCCTTTGCCGGTGACGTGACCGTCTCCAGCGACCCACTCCGACGAGGGGCTCTGGCCAACCTCCTCGCCGCGGACCGCTAGCTCAGGGCGGCCTCGGCGGCCAGCAGCGGGAACCAGGGCCCGAACTCGGCTTCCATGCAGAGGTGGCCCAGCTTGTGGTACTCCGCGCTGGTGCCGTGGATGAGGTCGGCCATCTCCACGGGGCGCCCGGCGGCGGCGGCCAGGTAGGCGGCGGTCAGGGCGATGTTGCGGATGCTGCCCCCGGAGAGCTTGAACGCCCCGGCCAGGAAGTCGAGATCGATGTCCCCCGCCAAGGGCAGCCCCGGCCGCAGATGGATGGCCCACAGGCGGCGGCGGTCGTCCTCCTCGGGCAGGGGGAAGCCGATGATGGCATCGAGGCGGCGGGTGAAGGCCTCGTCGACGTTCGCCCGCAGGTTGGTGGTGAGGATCGCCAGCCCGTCGAAGAGCTCCATCCGCTGGAGCAGGTAGGCCACCTCCACGTTGGCGTAGCGGTCGTGAGCGTCCTTCACGTCGGAGCGCTTGCCGAAGATGGCGTCGGCTTCGTCGAACAGCAGCACACCGTTGATCCGGTCGGCCTCGGAGAAGATGCGGTCGAGGTTCTTCTCCGTCTCCCCGATGTACTTGTCGATCACCGACGACAGGTCGATCACGTAGAGGTCGAGACCCAGGGCGCCGGCCACCACCTCGGCCGACATCGTCTTGCCGGTACCGGAATCTCCGGCGAACAGCGCCGTGACGGCACGGCCTTTGGAGGAGCGGTCACCCATGCCCCAGGTATCGAGGACCAGGTCCCGGTTCCGGGCCCGACCGGCCAGCCCCAGGAGCTGGGTGAAGACGGACGGAGGCAGGATGAGATCCTCCCATCCCGCCCGGGGTTCGATGCGCCGGGCGAGGCGTTCGAGCCCGGCGGCGTTCTGAGCCCGAGCTCCGGCCTGGAGGTCCCGGGTGGTGACGGCCCGGTCTTCGGCCAGGGCCCACAGCCGGGCGGCGCGCCCCGCTCGCTCCACCTGCTCGGGCGTGAGCCGGAAGGGCACCATGGCTGCGGCCGGATCGTTCTCCGGAGGCGAATCCCCGTTGAGGGTGCCGGCCCAGACCGACGCCCGCTCGGCCAGGGCGAGCAACGGCGCCTCGAGGAGCAACGGAACGTCTCTCGACCAGTTCGGATCCCACGTCCGCTTGCCGACAAGGACGACGGGACAGCCTGCCTCGGCCAGGCTCTTCACCGCCGTCGGGCCGCGTTCGGCCACCGCCTCGACCGGACCGGCCACGAGACCGGCCCCGATGAGGCGGGCCTCCCGGGCGGCGATCCGGGCGATCTCGGCCGTGTTGTCGCCGGGGTCGAGCCGTTGGAGGTCGAGGGCCAGCACGGCCAGGCCGGCCCGGGCCAGGCC
>JBOGFE010000143.1:0-3142 GCA_050741935.1 Acidimicrobiia bacterium
CAGGCGCCCTGAGTCAGATCCACAACCACGCCCTCGCCGGCGGCGAGCGTCAGGCGGGGTGACACCGGCTTGCCATCGCGGGACCGGTCGGTGCCGACGAGGACCCGGCCGGCGGCGGGCAGGTCGACCACGGCCGGACCGGTGCCCAGATTGAGCGCGACGGCCAGCGCATCGCCCCGGCGCCACGCCCAACACCCCCCCGGGGCCGCCAGCCGGGCGTAGGTTCCCGAGTGCAGGTCGGCGCGCTCCCGGCGCAGGGCCAGCAGGTCCCGGGTGAGGTGGAGCATCGAGGAGGCATCGGCCTGCTGGTCGGCCACGGTCAGGCCCTCCCGGTCCCCGAGGGGCAACCAGGGCCGCACCCCCGGGGCGGTGAAACCGGCGCCCTCGCCGGGCGTCCACGGCATCGGGGTCCGGCACGGGTCGCGACCCGGGCCGGCCTGGAAGACCCCCGTCCCCACCGGGTCGGCCTTGTACTCGGGGGGCACGGGCACGTCGGGCAGGCCCAGCTCGTCGCCGTAGTAGAGGGTCGGCGTCCCCCGCAGGGTGAGCATCATCACCATGGCGCAACGGGCGCCGCCGCTCCGGCCGTCGCCGGCGCACCACCGGGTGGGGAAACGGGGTAGGTCGTGGGTGGACAGGGCCCACACCGGCCAGGCCGGTCCCTGGAGGTGCGCCTCGGCCGTGTCGACCACGGCGGAGAGGGCGGCGGCGGTGAACGGCTCGTGGAGGAACACGAAGTTGCAGGCCAGGTGGAGCTGGTCGCCGTCGGGACCGTCGCCGTAGTAGTCGGCCAGGGCGGGGACCTCCATGACGTAGGTCTCGCCCAGCAGGAGCCGGGGCGGGTCGTAGGTGTCGGCCAGGGCCCGCCAGCGGCGGAACACGTCGTGGGTCTCGGGCCGGCGGGAGTTGTAGACCTGGCGCTGGCCGTGGGCCAGGACGTAGGGGTGGTCGCCGGGCTCCGCCGGCGGGTTGTCCCGCAGGAGGGCGTCCTTCACGATCTTCTGGCACACGTCGATGCGGAAGCCGGCCACGCCCCGGTCGAACCAGAAGCGCAGGATGTCGTCGAAGGCTTCCCGCACCTCCTCGTTCCACCAGTTGAGATCGGGCTGGGAGTCGAGGAAGTGGTGGAGGTACCACTGGTCGGTGGCCGGGTCGAAGGCCCAGGCCGGGCCGCCGAAGCTGGAGAGCCAGTTATTGGGGGGCGACCCGTCGGGCTTGCCGTCGGCCCACACGTAGAAGTCCCGATGGGGCGCGTCCCGGCCCTGCCGAGCGCTGATGAACCAGGGGTGCATGTTGCTAGTGTGGTTTGGGACCAAATCGAGAAGGACCCGGATGTGGCGGCGGCCCGCCTCCGCCACCAGGGCATCGACGTCGTCGAGCGTGCCGAGGACGGGCTGGACGGCCCGGTAGTCGGCCACGTCGTAGCCCCAGTCCCGGTCCGGGGAGAGGGTGATGGGATTGACCCAGATGCCGTCGACTGCGAGCCAGGCCAGGTAGTCGAGGTGCTCGACGATGCCGGCCAGGTCGCCCACCCCGTCGCAGTCCGAGTCGGCGAAGGACCGGGGATAGATCTGGTAGATGACGCCATCCCGCCACCAGGGACCGGACATGGCCGGGGAGCCTAGACACCCCGCCCCCGACGTTTCTTGTGAGGAAAATGCCAGCAATTCCTGGCAAAACCCCACAAGAACGCGGCGCGGGGGTCCTGTGGCGGAGATGCCGGAGGAGCATCCCGGCGCGGGCACGAACTTGAGGACCATGGTGCCAGCCACGGAAGTTGAGGCTCTGCCCGTCCGTGCCCTGATCGTCGCCTTCTTCGTCGTGGTGCTGGTGGTGGCGCTGGCCGGGGTCGCGTCACCGCCCGTCCACGCCGCCGCGACGGCCGACGTGGACGTCGAGAACTACCGCTTCGGTCCCGACGACCTGGTCATCGACCCGGGCACCACGGTGACCTGGACGGCCCTGGAGGGGGACCACACCGTGACCTCCGAGGGGGGCTCCTTCGACGAGCTGATCGCCCAGGACTACAGCCCCCACAGCTTCAGCTACACCTTCGACAAGCCCGGTCGGTACAACTACTACTGCGGCTTCCACGCCCAGAAGGGCATGCGGGCCGTGGTCGAGGTGCGCGACCCCTCGGGCTCGCCGACCACCGTCGAACAGCCCACCACGACCACGGCGTGGTCGCCGCCGACGACGACCACCACGACGGCGCCCACCACGACCACCACCGCCGCCCCGGTGACCCAGACCAGCGCCCCGGCTCCGACCACGACTGCGCCGCCGACCGTCAGCTCGGCGCCGCCCGCGACCTCGGCGGTCCCCGTCACCACCCTCCCGGCCGCCCCACCCACGACGGCCCGGAGCACCCCGGCCGGAAAGGCCGCCACCGGCGCCGCCCCGGCTCCCACCTCGACGTCGGCCGCTCCCACCACGACGGCCGCCGCGCCCGCACCCGACGCCCTCCCGGTCACCGAAGCGGCGTCGTCCCCCACATCCGCCGACACCAGGGCCCCCCGGGTCCACGTGCTGGAGCAGGACGGCTCGGTCGAGCCGGGCCGCCCCGGCGGGGGCCCGCTCCCGGGGCTGATCCTCGGCGGTGGGCTGCTGGCCCTGGCCGGCGCCGGCACCTTCGCCTTCCGCCGGCGGCGCTAGCCCTCCACCCGTCAGGCGGCGGTCTCGTCCACCTCGGCGAGGGGCCCCTGCTCGTACCTGGTCATGCGGTCGTAGGACCAGTCGCGGGCGATGCCGGACAGCGCAAAGGCGCCTCCCAACCACAGGGCGATGCCGGCCACCGCCATCAGGTTCGGGTCGATGTGCATCCCGGCGGCTCTACCCCATCGAGGGCGAGCCCACACGTGGCCGTCAGCCGGAGCGGAGCGCGTCGAGGGCGGCCAGCAACGACGGGACGGCATTCTCCACCCCGCTCAGGTTCTTGGCGTCAGCCTGGCCCCGCAGCTCGGCCAGGGCCGTCGTGAGGCGGTCGGCCGCGGCGGGGTCGAGGGTGTGGACGAACCGGTCCCTGATCGTCTCCATGATGGCCACGTCCCCGGCCACGGCGCCGGCGTTGCCGGCGTCGGCATCGAGGAGGAGCTGGCGGCCCCAAGCCTCCAGGCGCTCGAGGTCGATGACGGCCGGCGGG
>JBOGFE010000144.1:0-2279 GCA_050741935.1 Acidimicrobiia bacterium
GAGCAGGCCGGAGCGAAAGGGGCCCTATGAGGGCCACGATCGCTCCGGCCTCCGGCGACGCCCCCTACTCGGGGGTGTGGCAGCAGGCTTCCACGTTGTTGCCGTCGGGGTCGCGGACGAAGGCGCCGTAGTAGTTGTCGTGGTACTCGGGCCACACCCGGGGCTCGTGGAGCACCTCGGCGCCGGTGCCCACGGCGGCGTCGAAGAAGGCCCGTACCGCGCCGCGGTCCGCCGCCTGGAAGCAGACGTGGATGGGGCGGTTGACGCCGTCGGCCAGCTCGCCGATCCAGAAGTTGGGGTGGCCCACGCCGTAGCCGATGGCCACGCCGTAGTCGAGCATGCGCTTGCCGCCCAAGGGGGCGAGCACGGTGTCGTAGAAGGCGGCGGCCCTCGGGACGTCCTGACATTGGATGCCGACGTGATCGATCATGCCGCTCATCTTGGCGCGGCCGGGGAGCCGGCGGAGCGGGTCGCGCCGCGGTCAGTACTGCTCGGCGAGGGTGACTTCGTTGCGGCCGCGGCCCGCCACAGGTAGATGGCGACCACGAAGGGGGCCGCGAAGGCGACGATGATCCCGATGGGCAACAGGAACGGGGTTGCCCCCCCGGTGGTGGTGCAGGTCTCGACCACCGGGCCCAGCGTCGTGACGGTGTTACCGCCGATCTCCGCGGGCACAGCCGTGCCCTCCATGTTGCAGTGGGTCACCGTTGTCGCCCCGCCGATGATGAGGGCGGGCAGCGCCACCAGGCTCAGGCCGCCGGGCCACACGAGGGTGCCGAGCAGCTTCTGACGGGCCGTCCACAGCGGGGACCACAGCAGAAGGCCCAGCCCCACGAACCAGCCCAGGAACGGCGGGAACCCGGTGAGCAGGAACACGATGGCGGCGATCTCCCGGGGGCCCCGCTTCTCGACCGGCCGGGCGGGCCCTTCGGGTTGGGCGGCGGCGACGATCTCGGCGGGGGAGCCGAGGTTGTCGAGGAAGTTGCGGATGTCCGCTTCGCCCGCGTCGGGGGCGAGGCCGGCGGCGAGGTGGTCGCGGATCTCGGCCGTGAGCTCCTCCCGCTGGTGGCGGGGCAGGCGTCGGGCGGCGTCGTCGAGACTGCGCAGGTACTGCTCGACGAGCGGATGGGCGGTGGCCATCATGGGGTCCCCTCCAAGAGGATCGTGTCGACGGCGTCGCGGAAGCGCTGCCATTCGGTGGTGAACTCGGCCAGGGCGTCGCGGCCCTTGCCGGTGATCGAGTAGTACTTGCGGGGCGGTCCGGCGTCGGACTCCCGCCAGGTGGTGGCGACCAGGCCCTCCTTCTTCAACCGGGCCAGCAGCGGATACAGGGTGCCCTCACCGGTGACCATGCCGTCGATGGAGCCGAGCGTGCGGACCAGGTCGAACCCGTACCGCTCGTCAGGAGCCAGCAGGGCCAGAACGCAGTACTCGAGGGCTCCACGGCGGAGCTGGCTGAGTACGTCCGGTCCCACTACCATGCAACGCAAGGTACCGCGGGCAGCCAGGTACCGTCAACGGGGTTGAAGGCGCCCGAGCCGGCACGAAACGGACATCTCCACCACCCGGCCTCGGTGGGTTCCTGACACAGGCCTGTGGGAACATACGTTTGTGCAAGCGGAGGCGACCATCCTCCACGCCGACCTCGACGCCTTCTACGCCTCCGTCGAGCAACGGGACGACCCCCGGCTGCGGGACCGGCCGGTGATCGTGGGGGGCGGGGTCGTCCTGGCCGCCAGCTACGAGGCCAAGGCCTACGGGGTCCGGACGGCCATGGGCGGAGGGCAGGCCCGCCGTCTCTGCCCCTGGGCCGTCGTGGTCCCACCCCGGATGGAGGCCTACACGGAGGCGAGCCGGGCCGTGTTCGAGGTCTTCGACGACACCTCGCCCCTGGTCGAGGGGCTGTCGATCGACGAGGCCTTCATCGACGTCGGCGGGCTGCGGCGGGTGTCGGGTACGCCGGTCGAGATCGCCGTGCAGCTCCGGGCGGCCGTCCGCCGGCGGGTCGGCCTGCCCATCACCGTCGGGGTGGCGCCGACCAAGTTCCTGGCCAAGGTGGCGAGCGCGGTGGGCAAGCCCGACGGCCTGCTGGTGGTGCCCGCCGGCGGGGAGCTGGCCTTCCTCCACCCCCTGCCCGTGGAGCGGCTGTGGGGCGTCGGGCCGGTGACGGCGGGCAAGCTCCGGGCCCGGGGCATCGGGACGGTGGGGGAGGTGGCCGGCCTCGACCTGGCCACCCTCGAGTCCATGCTGGGACCGGCCGCCGGCCGGCACCTCCACAC
>JBOGFE010000145.1:0-3916 GCA_050741935.1 Acidimicrobiia bacterium
GGCCCAGCCCCGCCCCCGGCGCCCCGCCGCCCCGGCGGCTCCCGACCCGGTCGAGGTCGAGCCCGAGCCGGAGGCGCCGGCCGCCGCCGCCCCCGAGAGCACGGGCGAAGGAAAGAAGGGCAAGAGCAAGAAGGGCAAGGGGAAGAAGGCCAAAGGCTCCAAGGCCAAGAAGAAGAAGGGCACCAAGGGCAAGAAGGCCAAGGGGGGCAAGGGGAAGAAGGACAAGGGGCGCAAGGGCAAGCGCTGAGGGTCCTGGGCTGATGACCGGGAAGTGACGGCTCGGAGAACGCTTCCCGGCCGGTTCATCGAGCCGACATATCACGTTGGCTGGCGCGTCACCCGGGCTCAGGACAATCGCGGCGTTGCACCCTCCAGCAGAAGGAAAGGTGGCCACGTGCCCACCACCAAGACCGTGTCCCGCAACGGGCGCACGAAGAGCCCGGTCGTCAACGGCACCCCTGCCCGGGCCGAGGTCCTCGACGCCGAGCATTCCCACATGACGCTCGTCGCGGGCGACCCGCCGATGTTCCGGCTCGAGATCAGCCTCTACAGCTGGGAGCGGGGGGACTCGGAGATCGAGATCACCCTGCCCCACGGTGGGGAGCTGTCCGAACTGCTCCAGTGGGCCCTGCCCGAGCAGCGCATGGTCATCTGTGGCAACCTGCGGGCCCGGGTCCAGGAGGAGCTGGCCGAGGTCTTCGAGCTGCTGCAGGAGCCCCCGAAGAAAACCGCCTGAACCGGTACGTTCCGGGCGAAGCCCGCAACCAGGGCGAACGGCCCCGGGCGTTACCTACTTGTCACCTTCAGTTCAGTTGGTGGCCACGTCCGGTCGCGTAGCGTATGCAGGTGCCCTGGCCTGGAACACCCAACGCGCTCGATTCCGAGACGTACCTGGGTCCCTCCAGCGAGGGCGTGTCCCGGTACCTGGACGAGGACATCTCCTGGGTCGAGTCCGGGGCGCGGGTTCTCGCCTTGGCCGAGGAGGATGCCGGAGCCCCGCTCGAGCGGCTCCGGATGCTGGCCACGGCGGCCCGCGGCCTCGACGAGATGTTCCAGCTCCGGGGGGCGAACCGCCCCGTAGCCGGTTCGGGCGCGGGGCAGCAGCGCGCCATGCACCTCCGGGTGCAGGAGCTGCTGCAACGACAGAGCCGGGCGCTGCGCCGCCTCGGACCCGTCCTCGCCGCCCATGGCCTCTGCCCCTGCGAGTGGCATGCCCTGGGGAGCAAAGACCGCACCTACCTGGCCGATGCCTTCCGCCAGCGGGTCCTGCCCGCGCTGGCCCCTCTCGTCACCGAACCGGGCCGGCCGTCGCCTCCGCCGGCTGACCTGTCCCTCAACGTGGCTGTACGCCTGCGGGACGACGAGGGTCGTGACCGGTTCGGGTCGGTCGAGCTGCCTCCCGTCCTGCCCCGCTTCCTGAGCCTGCCCGACGGTCGTCCGGTCCCGGTCGAACAGTTGGTGGTCGCCCACCTGGCTGTGCTCTTCGCCCCCTTCGAGGTGACGGGTCACGCCCTGTTCCGGGTCACCCGCCAGGCCGGGCTCCCCACCGACCCCGCCGTCGAGGACCTCCTCACCGCCACCGAGCTGCAGCTGAGCCGGGACCGGTCGGGTGTGGCCGTGCGCCTGGAGGTCGAGGCGTCGATTCCCCACGACCTCCTGGCCCGGCTGGTCAGCGACCTCGACCTCGTCGAGCGCGACGTCTACGTGATCCATGGCCTGCTCGGCCTGGCCGGCCTCCGCCAGCTGAGCGACCTCGACCGTCCCGAGCTCAAGGCCCCGCCTCCGCCCGCCGTCACCCCGGCCCGCCTGGCGCCGGTGGGCGGCGAGCGGCCCGACCCGTTCTCCGTGGTGGAGAGCGGCGACCTGCTCGTGCACTCCCCCTACGACTCGCCGGCCGGTTCCGTCGACGCCTTCGTGACCCGGGCGGCCAACGACCCCGACGTGTTGGCCGTGAAGCACACGCTCTACCGCCCGGCCCCCGACGGCTCCGTCGTCCGCTCCCTGGCCCGGGCCGCCGAGCGGGGCGTCCATGTCGTGGTGCTGGTGGAGCTGGCCGCCCGCCTGGGGGAGCGGGAGAGCGCCGCCTGCGCCCGGACCCTGGAGAAGGCGGGGGCGCATGTCGTCTACGGGCTGGTGGGAATCCGCACCCACTGCCCGGTGGCCATGGTGGTGGCGCAGCGGGGTGGAGGCGTGACCCGGTACTCCATGGTGAGCACCGTCACCCCCGACTCGCGGGCGCCCCGGGTGGAGGGCATGAGCCTCCTGTCGGCCGACGGCATCCTCGGGGCCGACCTGAGCGACGTGTTCAACTACCTGACCGGCTACAGCCGCCCGGACCGCTTCCGGCGCCTGCTGGTGGCTCCCGTGTCGCTGCGGACCGGACTGCTGGCCCACATCCGGGACCAGTCCAGCTCCGATGGCCGCATCCGCCTGAAGGTCAACCGGCTGGTGGATCGGGAGATCATCGACGCCCTCTATGCCGCCGCCCAGCGGGGGGCGAGGGTCGACCTGGTGGTGGCCGGCGCCTGTTCCCTGCGTCCCGGGGTGGCGGGGCTCTCCTCCGGTATCCGGGTCGTGGCCCCGGCGGGCTGGTACCGGGAGAGCTCCAAGATCTTCATCTTCGGCGACGGTGCCGGGGCGACGGTCTACCTGTCGTCGGCCGACCTGGCCGTGCGGAACCTGGACCGCCAGGTCGACGTGGCCGTGCCCGTCACCGACCCGGCGATCAGCCGGCGTCTGGCCGCCACCCTCGACGTGCACCGGGAGATGCCGGGCTGGGTGTTGGGCCCTGACGGTGCCTGGCGTCGCACCAGCCCGTCGAGCGTCCAGGAGGTGGAGCGCCGACTGGCGGACCTGGCCTCCGGACACCCAAGCTGACCAGATGAAGAAAGTCGAGCGCGAGGTGAAGCTCGCGGCATGGGGCGGGTTCTCACTGCCCGATCTCTTCGGCGTGGTCGAGGGGGTGGGCTCGCAGGCCATCGCCGAACGCCGCCTCGACGCCCTCTACTACGACACCCGGGACCTGCGGCTGGCCCGGGCCGGCGTGAGCCTGCGCCATCGCAGCGGCGACGAGCCGCCGTGGACGGTGAAGTTGCCCGAGGGTGACCGGGGGCCGATCATGAACCGGCGGGAGATCCCCTTCGAGGGGCCGGCGGGGACGATCCCGCCGCAGGCCGCGGCTCTGGTCCGGGCCTACACCCGCACCGCCCCGGTGGTTCCCGTGGCCCGGCTCAAGACGCGGCGGACGGGATTCGAGCTGGTCGTCGACGACCAGAAGGTGGCGGAGGTGGTCGACGACGAGGTGTCCGTCTACCACGGACGCCGGCTCGCCTCCCGCTTCCGCGAGCTCGAGGTGGAGATCGAGCCCGAGGCCCCGCCTGGCCTGCTGGCCGCGGTGATCGGCCGGCTGCGGGCGGCGGGGGCGGGCGACGCCGACGGAACGGCCAAGGTGGCCCGGGCCCTCGGACCGCGGGCTCAGGGTCCCCCCGACCATCCGTCCGTGGTCCTCGGAGCCCACGCCACCGTCGGCGATGTCATCCGCGCCGCGCTCACCGCCGGGCTCAACCGCATGGTGGCCCACGACTCCGGGGTGCGCCTCGGCGACGATCCCGAGGATGTGCACCAGGCCCGGGTGGGCACCCGCCGGCTGCGCTCCGACCTGCGGACCTTCCGGCCGCTGCTCGATCCCGAGTGGGTGGGTGGGCTGCGAGACGAGGCGGGCTGGTTCGCCGGCCTCCTCGGGGAAGTGCGCGACGCCGAGGTGCTCATGGAGCGCCTGGAGGATCAGGCCAAGACACTGGCCAAGGAGGACGCCGCCGGCGTCACATCGCTGGTCCGGCGCCTGGCCGACAACCGGGAGGCGGGCCGGGCCCGGCTCCTCGAGGCCATGAACTCCCCCCGCTACGCGGAGCTGCTC
>JBOGFE010000146.1:0-4311 GCA_050741935.1 Acidimicrobiia bacterium
GGGCCGGCGAGGCCGGCGGCACCGCCGGGGTGTCGGGTACCAGCACCCCGAAGCGGGTCGGGGGTGGCGCCGCGAAGCGCTGCACGTCGGGATTGACGATCCCCCCGACCGTCCCCGGCGGGGCGTCGCCGGTCACGTCGTGGCCGAGCGGGGCCAGGAACGGCTGCGGCGCCCGCAGGGTGGCCAGGCTGTCCTCGAAGGCCCGGGCCCCGAGGATGGGGCCGATGGGCTCGAAGGTGGGCTGGACGGCGGGCAGGGTGGTCCACTCCCCCACCGCCGCCGGCTCGGGCGCGACGGGCGCCGCCTCGGCGGCGGCGCCCCGGTCCGGGTCCGGGTCCGAATGGCGGGAGAAGGGCCAGATACCCACGGGGCCTCAGCGCCGGCCTGCGAGGCGGCCGATCTCGGCCACGAACCGCTTCCGCAGCGGGTGCTCGAGATCGAGGATGTCGTCGAAGGCCCAGTGGAAGTGGAAGGCGACGTACGCAACCTCCTCGTAGAGGACGTCGGCTGCGTACGTCACGATTCCCCCGGGCGGCTGCCACCTGCCTTCAGGCCCGGCGACCCGCCGGCCACGTCGACCGTGAACTCGTGCTGGCAGGCGGGACAGACCACCGCCGCCTTGGTGTGGCCCTCGGAGTTGATGCGCCGGTACAGGTCCTGGAGGAAGGCCACGTCGGCCGCGAACATGTTCTCCACGATCCCCGGGTGGATGTCGTCCACCGACCCGAGGCGGGTGATGACCCGGCCCAGGAGGACGACGGTGAGGTAGGCGGGGTTGTCCCGCACCCGGTCGTCGTGGAGGGGGACGAGCTCGTCGCGGGCCGTGGCCAGGCGCATGGTGCCGTGGCGGTGGACCGTGCCCGAGCGGTCGACGTAGCCCCGGGGCAGGACGAAGTCGAACTCCGTCCGCAGCGGCTCGGGGTGCTCGTCCTCCCGCAGGTCGGCCGCCTCGGCGGCGGAGAGCCCTCGCCTCATTCGGGCTCGCAGCCTTCGTGGGTGATGACCAGCTTCTCGGTCAGCACCGTGGTGTCACCGGCCTTGAGGGCGCCGACCTCGAGGCTCTTGGGCCAGCAGTTCGACAGCTTGTAGCGCTTGAGCGGGATGCCCATGAAGTCGTAGACGATGACCGCCCCGCCCTTGCGGGCCCGGGCCATGTCCCCGAACATCGACTGCTTCATCCAGTTCTGGAAGCTGTTGTCCTCGGAGATGCCCCGGGTGAGGGTGACCTCGCCCGCCTTGGGCCGCCCGGGCAGCTTCTTGTTGATGTACTTGCCGTTGGAGGTGTTGTGCTTCAACTCGATGACGTCGTTCTCCATCTTCAGACCCGCCACTTCCTGGATCTGGCGGATGAGAACCCCGTCGAACTCGAAGCCGAACGACCAGCCAACCGAGGTGTCCATGTCGGGAAGACCCATGCCGGGAGCGCCTCCTTAGGTGTGCCTGCTCAGGGTTTGGTCGGTGGCGGTCGTCACTCGTTGAGCGTCGAGCCACCCGAGTACTGGGACAGCTTGAAGACCACGAACTCGGCCGGCTTGACCGGCGCCACACCGATCTCGCAGGTGACGATGCCGGAGTCGATGGCCTCGGCCGGGTTCGTCTCCTCGTCGCACTTGACGTAGAAGGCCTGGTCGGGAGTGAGCCCGAACAGCGACCCCTTGCGCCACTCGTTGGTGAGGAAGGCGGAGATGGTGCGGCGCATCTTGGCCCACAGGGCGTCGTCGTTCGGTTCGAACACGGCCCACTGGGTGCCGTCGAGGATCGACTCCTCCAGGTAGTTGAACAGCCGGCGGACGTTGAGGTAGCGCCAGGCGGGGTCGGAGGAGAGGGTGCGGGCGCCCCACACCCGGATGCCCCGGCCCGGGAAGGCCCGGACGCAGTTCACGCCGATGGGGTTGAGCAGGTCCTGCTCCGCCTTGGTGATCTGCAGCTCGAGGGACACGGCGCCGCGGATGACCTCGTTGGCCGGTGCCTTGTGGACGCCCCGGCTGTCGTCGTTGCGGCCCCACACGCCGGCGATGTGGCCCGACGGGGGCACCAGGATCTCCTGGCCCGACGGCGGGTCGAAGACCGACACCCACGGCCAGTAGAGCGTGGCGTAGCGGGAGTCGTAGGCGGCCTTGTAGGTGCGCCACTCGTGGAGCTGCTGGGCGTTGAGGCCCGGGGGCGGGTCGAGGATGGCGACGCGGTCGCCCATCGACTCGCAGTGGGCGATGATCGCCCCCTGGACGGCCTGGACCCCGTCGAGGTCGATCATCCCCATCTGGTAGGCGGCCATGAGGTCGGGGGCGCACACCATGGTGACGGCGTCGACGGCCTCGAGGGCCCCGAGCCCGGTGCGCTGGGAGGCGTCACCCACGTAGTCCTCGGGAGCGAGGGCGGACGGCCCGCCGCCGCCGGCGAGCTGCACCGAGCCCTTGGCCGGAGCGGCCAGCGCCCCGCCCGAGCCCGCCTTTTCCAGGCGGATGAGCTGGGAGGCGTCGCCCACGTAGTCCTCGGGGGCGAGGGCCGAGGGGCCGCCGCCGCCGGCCAGCTGCACGGAACCCTTGGCCGGGGCGGCCAGGGCCCCGCCCGAACCCGCCTTCTCCAGGCGGATGAGCTTGGAGGCGGCGTTGACCACGGTGATGACGTTGGTCTTGCCCGCCTTGGCCGTCACCTTGTCGTGCTCCTCGACCACGGTGCCGGCCTTCTTCACCACCAGCTTGAAGGTGTCGTCCGGGGCACCCTCGCCCGGATCGGTCACCTCGACGGTGATGTCGTTGCCGGCCGCCCCGCCCTCCAGGGCGAGGATCTGGAAGGTCGTCCCGCCGGCGTCTTCCCCGGCGGTGAGCTCGGCCTTGGCCGACGGCCCCCCGCCGTTGCCGCCCACCCGCACGACGTAGCAGGCGCCACCGCCGTTGAGCAGATAGCCGTAGACGGCGTGGGCCAGGTAGGAGCCTTCCATCGACTCCCCGAAGGCGGTGGTGAACTGGCTCCAGTTGGTGACCAGCGTGGGGGTGTTGACCGGACCCCGGCTGGCCAGGCCGAGGAAGGCGGCCACGGCGGTGCCGACCCCCTCGATCGGGCGGGAGCCCGCCTCGAGTTCCTCGACGTAGACGCCCGGTGACAGGTAGGTGGGCATGCAGGCCTCCTCGGCTCGAACTGAGCGACGGGGCCAGCCTGACGTCTGGGTTTCGAAGGGGAAACGTCCGCCGGGTCCTAAGTGCGGCGCGGATTACCCGACCGGACGGGCGGAGCGCGCCTGACCGCTCAGCCCTCGTCCCAGTCCTCTTCCTCGTCGCCGAAGTCGCCCGATCCGCCGCCGGGGGCGCGCTGGACGAAGAGACCCTGGAGCTCCTCCTCCTCGTCGTCCTGGCGCTGGACCAGGGTCTGGGCCGTGTCGGCGGTGGCCGTCGGAGCAGGAGCCGGGCCGCCGGCCATGAAGGCATCGGCCGAGCGTTCGGCCTCGAGCTCGAAGCGGTCGGAGGGGTCCGAGACCTTGATGCCGCCGGGCATGGGCGTGCCGTCGACGGGGCCCTGCCGCTGCTGGACGACGTGGGTCAGCTCGTGGGCCAGCATCCGCTGCCCGGTCTGGGAGTCGGGTGAGTAGTTGCCCGAGCGGAAGGCGATGTCCGAGCCCACCGTGTAGGCCTGGGCGTGGAGGGAACGGGCCGACTCGTCGGCCCGGGTGTCGGTGTGAACCCGCACGTCAGAGAGGTCTTCGCCGAAGTGGCCCTCCATGAGGGTGCGGACCGAGTCGTCCAGGGGACGGCCGTTGGCCGAGCCGACCACGTGGGCCACCGGCGAGTCCGTCTCCTCCTCCCCGGCCAGGAGCTGGGCCACGGCGTCGTTGCCGGCGGTGCGCTGCAGGTAGTCGACGGCACCGGCGTCGAGGGTCCCGAGCTGGTTGGTCTCCAGGGCCCGGGAGGCGACCAGGCCCGACTCCTCCTCGTCCTTGCGCTGGAGGGCGCCGGGGCCCTCGATCACCACCGGTTCCTGGTCGTGGGTGCGCATGGCCGGTCCTCCTCCTGGGCGCGGATCACCCGCCAGCCTGCGCCTTCCCCGGGCGCCAGGCAAGGGATCCGCAGTCATCCTGCAGCCCGGAAATGACCATCCGGTCGGCCCCAGCCGACCAAACGGGCAGTCACGCCGGGCCCCATGGGAGACGGTCGGTTGCCGCGGCGAGGAAGAGGGGTGTTCGCCGCCCGCCGGGTGCGAGAGGATCACCCGAGACCGACGAGGGAGCCCGTTCGTGACTTCTCTGACGGTTGAATCCGCCAGCTTCTTTTCAAGCTGCTTGTGCAGCCGGAGGGGCCAGTCCAGCCCGGAGTATGT
>JBOGFE010000147.1:0-10480 GCA_050741935.1 Acidimicrobiia bacterium
CGCCCAGCCCATTCGCGGCCAATCCATCCAGTGCTTGTTCGTCTCGCGGTCCCACTCCGGTAAGGGCAATGGTCCGGAGCATAATTCGACGGCCGTCCACGCCAGCCCTAGCACTCCCGCGATCCAAGCGATAGTGAGCCTCTGATTCCTGTCAAGGAAGGCGCCTAGCCAGCCCAATGCTGCGCCGAGTGCCGTCCCCACCGTGGACGCAGCAACTACGAATGGAATTGAAGTCAACGAGCTGCTGATTCCGCTGAAGTGTTTCGCTTCTCCCCGGAACACGCCGGAGAACGCGACTCCGAGGGCCGCGTTAGGTCCTCAAGGAATCGTCTGTTGCGCTAGGGCCACAGTGACCGCTGCAAGGCACGCCAAGGCCGTTGCCGCCGACGCGTCGATGCTCCAGAAGGCCCCGATTAGGCCACATCCACCGGCGACGGCGCCCGCACGCTTCCACTCTCTCGGTCTCATGGTCCGGGTCAATAACAGATGATGCCCAAGTATTGGCGGCAAATGCACTTCTGACCCTGATGCCACCAATCTCCGCAGAAGTATTGCCGGTAGCAACCTGTCGAATAGGGGAGCATGACATACCAGCCATGGCCTGTCGGTTGACAGCCGCTCCAACGCACTGTGCAACCGGGTGAGCAGCAGCCAGAGCTGTTGCAGCAGCAGCACTGATTCGACGGTCCACAATATGCAGGAGGGGAGGAGCCGGTGCACGCAAAGGCCGGACTGGATCTAATCACGGAATTGATGACGGTCCCGAACACGGTCAGCCCGAGCCAACCGAGCATCTTGTTTCGCCCAAACTTCACCTGCTCGAGGCTTTCGGGGGCGAGTCCCTCGATCTCGATAGTGGGAGCGTCTGCGAACTTCGTCGCGCTGCTCGCCTTCGTGCTCATGGTGCCTCCTTCATGGCGCCAGCGGGCTCATGCGTTCACCATCGGCGGGGTCGGAAGAAGTATTTCGTCTCCGTGCAGGAGGTGCTCCATGTTCTCCACCGACGCGAGGAGTGTTGTGCCTTTGACGGTCCCGTCCTCGATCAAGATTGCTGAGGGCGTTCGGGAGAGTCCGAGGTCGCGGCCAAGGGCTGTCGCTACGGGGTCAAGCAAGCTCGTCACACCAGTGATTTGTGCCGCCTGAGCTTCACTCGTCCTGGGGTCTCCTGTGATGAGAAGAACGATCTCGTCGTCGGCGAATCCCCGAGGACGCGTACCCCTTTGGAGTTCATCCAGAATCTCCTGGCACGGCGAGCAGTTGGCGGACAGGAGGACCATCATCTTCCGTTCCGTGGCGAGCCCCGGAAGAGCACGAACTGCAGCGTCGCCGACCTTGAAGCCAATTGTCGGTCCGATGGGCCCGCCCGGACCACCATGGGCCTGCAGTTGAAGGCGCACCGTGAGGATGCCGAGTTGGCGAACCCCAAGTAGAGCCACGGCGGTGAGAATGAGCAGCCAGACACCGACAGCGGCGAGAGAGACGGTTTCGAGAAGAGTCACTCAGCTATGGCCTCCGTGTGAGTTCCCAACGAAAAGAGAAACGGGTCCATGGGGTTCAGGAGCGAGCGCAACGGTTTCGCCAATGTGACGGACGAAAGCAGGGCCGTTGCCGTAAGGACCGAGAGCCAAAGTTCTTCGGCTGGAAGTGGATGCCCGGGATTGGTGATGATGGATAGGGCAGTGCCCAATGACAACAGCGCAAGTCCGCCGGTGCGCAAAAGCACACGCAGCGAAATGTTCTCTGACTCGTCGCCAAAGCACATACATGGGAAGGTGCGGCCTCGTCGGAGACTTATGGCGATAACGACGGCGAAGATCGTATATAGAATGGTGACGAGAGTCGAGACTCCCGTCAGGAACATCCCTCGCGTGGCGAGCCCGGCGATCAGCGAAAGGCCGAGTCCAAGTTCGATGATACCCAGGAGGATCCCAAGAGACGACTTAGCGAACCCCAAATCAGGACCTCGCCAAGTACAGCGAGGACGCCGGTGCGAAGGTACTGGTTTTCGAGGAGACCATCGATCCAAGCAAGCACTTGACCAGCTGCACCGGCGGCGATCATGTTCGGCATCAACGGGCTCCGAGTTGCACAGCGAAGTATTCGCCGCTTACTCGATTCGCGCGTACAAGAGCAAACATTTCGTTTCCTGGCTTCACGTTCGAGTGAGCCACGGCGTTGTAAGGTGTCTCGGCGACGGGGCGGGTCGTGCGGTCGAACCGCACGGTGCCCGCCATCGTCACCAGCCGGCTGTTGTCGATGCTTCGGACGGTTGACACAACGGAATACAGGGGCGCGCTGACATCGGTGGCTTTGAAGGTGGCTGGTCCCTCCCAGTGGCCGAAGGCAAGCAACTCGTCGCCTTCCTGGAACAGCCTCAGGTCGCTGTCTTGGGATCCCCACACGGTCCCACCTGGCTCGAGTTCGATCACCACCGAACCCCGAGTTGATTCAGAATTTGCGAGGTTTCGGGCGGATATCCTTCTCGCCGACCCGTTTCGGGTTACACAGCCGAAGAAGTCTGGAATGGGAAGGGCGGGCGCCTGATCGTCGGCCTTGGCGTCCAGGAATGGGGTGACCGCAATTGACCCTCCCAGGACGACAGAGCCAGCAAGGAACGCACGGCGGGGTATTCCTTCTCTCGGCATACGAGAAGCCTCCTTGTTGGTTATCTCTTCCAGGGTCGTACTGGGCCAGCGATCGCACAATGGCCTGATCAAGGCATTTGGCCTGTAGTTCTTGCTGGCCATCCGAATAGGACGAGATGACCATTCGGTTGGCTCAGGTCCGCGCAGGCGGGGCCGTCGAGGTCCGCCGCGGACCCCAGCGGAGGAGGAGTGACCTTGACGCAGTAGAAAGAACTTGAAACCCGCCGGAGCGGAGCCGCCTTCGATTGCGAGGAAGCGAGGCTCGGTGACGCCAGCGTCGCCTGCCCCATCCTCAGCCCTGCAAGCGAGGCCGTCGCCGCGCTATCGATCACGGGGTCGGTGCACCACTTTGACCCCACCCGGTTGGCTCACGCCGTGCACGGCGCCGACGCCGGCGTCGCCCGAGAGTTCCAGGCGACTTCCCGCCCCGCCTTCCTTCTCGGCGTCCAATCCCCCCGCTGGCGGGACATCGCCTCGTCGGTCGCCTCGTGAGCGGTCTACGACCCAATCGGACGGCCACCGGTTCCCGGGACGAGCCTGGCTGGCCGGTGGTTGCGAAGCGCGACAACCTCCCCGGCTGGTGGCGTCGGCTATAGGCCGAGGTCGGGTCCGTCGATTCCGCGGCCGGGAGGCGGTGGGAGGGCGATGTCGGGAGAGTCGGGGGGTCTCGTGATCCCAATGGCGTCGTGCAAGCGGCGCTCGAGGCCGGATCGGGGCAGGTGCGGGGAGAGGTCGATGGTCCGCAGGTCGATGCCGAGGTCAGCGTTCGGGTGGGGCGGCTCTAGCCGTGTGGCACCCCGGTCCAAGGTGAGGTCGGGATAGCCGAGTCGGGCGGCGAGGTCGGCTTCCCATTGGAGTTCGGCGGGGTGGTCGAGGAGCCACTGGCTGCGCAGGGCGATGGCCGTTTCGACGTCGGGGATACGATCGACCGCCCGTTGGGCGTTGTGGAGTCGTTGCTGGCTTCGCTCGAGCTGGTCGGCGAAGCGGGGGCGCTGCCGGGTGAGCCCGTCGAAGTGGTGCCGTTGAGCAAGGAGCTTGTGCTCGGCGTCCTCGATCCCGAGGCGGTCGGGGCGCTGGAACCACCGCCGCCTGGAGAGGCCTTCGAGGGTGGCCTCGGTGTCGGCGAGTCTGGTCTTGACGTCGCCGATTTGGCGGTCGAGCCGGGCGAGTTCCCGCTGGTTGGCGGCCACGATGCTGGCCATGGTCGGGAGCTGGTCCTGGAGCCGGCGGAGGCGGCGCAGCTCGGGGCGCCGGTCGGGACCGGCGCCGATGTGGATGTACCCGCGGGCTTGGTCCAACAGCCGCCGCAGCGTGGCGGGGTCCTCTCCTCGGTCCAGTTCGTGGCGGAGGGTTTCGCTGGCGGAGCGCTCGACGGAGGAGCGGCGCATCACCTGGGCGAGGATGTCGATGGGTTCGAGCGGCCGCTGGTGGCCGTGGCCGGTGGTAGCGGCGTCGGTGACCACGCAAACCCGGTTCTCGCCGCGGCCCCGGGTCATACCGACGTAGAGGTGCTCGGCGCTGGTGGCGGCGTCGGCGAGCAGGACGGCCCGGTCGACGGTGAGCCCTTCGGCCTTGTGGACCGTGACGGCGTAGGCCAAGGCGACGTGATCGGCGGCGTAGTCCGGAGGGAGCGCGACCCGGCCGTATCCGTCGAGGTGGGAGACGACCAGAGCGCCGTCCTCCAGGCGGGCGTCGACGAGCCAACGGTCCCCGTTCCGAACCCACAGCCCGCCGGTGGTGATGAGGCGGCGGTCGTTGCGGGTGGTGACGATCTCGTCGCCCCGGCCGACGACCTGGCCGCCGACCGCCAGCCCGGCGGGTTCGACCTCGCCGGCGGCGATCCGTTCGGCCCTGGCCCGCATGGCCAGGGCGTCGACGGTGGCGTGGTCCGGAGCCATGACCACGATGGACTGGCCGATCGCCCGGGCGTCTCGCCAGGCGGAGAACGCTTCGTCGAGCATCTCCTCCCGGGCCCCGCCGCTGATCCGGCCGTGCGCCTGGTAGTCGTGGAGGGCGGAGTCATCGCCGTCGCGCAGCGCCAGGGTGGCCTTCGCCTCCCACGGATGCACGAAGCGGCGGACCAGGTGGAGCTCCGCGGCTCGGCTGTCGGCGGCCAAGAGGCGGAAAAGCCCTCCAGCTTCGACCGCACCCAGTTGGCGGTGGTCCCCGACGAGGACGAGCTTGGCGCCGGCCGCCTGGACGGCGTCGACCAGGGAGGCGAGATCGGCAGTGGCGACCATGGCCGCCTCGTCGACGACCACGGCCTCTCCAGAGCTAAGGCCGCCCGAGGTGTCGCCGTTGCGTCGAGCTTCGTGGAGGAACTTGGCGACGGTGTCGGCCGGGATCCCGGCCTCCTCTGACAACACGCCGGCTGCCACGGCGGAGACGGCCAGGCCTCGGATCGGGACGCCACCCGCTGCCCAGGCATCCCGGGCGGCCCGGACCATGCGAGTCTTTCCCGCGCCGGCCGGGCCGACCACGCAGACCAGCTGCTCCCCACCCTCACAGATCCGCCGCAGGGCGGCGATCTGGTCGACACCGAGGCGGTGGCTTCGGGCCGCCCGCTTGACGGCGAGCTCATCGGCGACGGCGACCCCGACGTGGCGGCCCCGAACGAACGCGTCGAGGATCCGCCCTTCCCGGGCCAAGGTCTGGCGGGTGGTGTGGCGGGACGCGCCGTGGCGTTCATGGCCGGGCAGCCCGTCCCGACGACGCAGACCGACCGGGACCTCGGCGGACAGCGGCGAAGCCAGGGTGACCACCTCAGAATGGGCCAGGACGGCGGCGGTGGTGGTCTCGATCCACTCCCGGCCGGCCTCCGCGCCGGCGGCCAGTCCCGGCGGGAGACGCCGTGCCGCTGCTTTGGCGATCTCAGCTCGGCTCCACGCCGAGCGGGCCTCGGCCAGCTCGGCAACGACGTCGTCGGCCACCGCCGGGTCGGCGACAGCCTGGCAGAACTCCGCCACAGTCCGATGAAGCGTGTCGGGCAGCCAGCGGTCGGGATCCCATCCGGCGAGGTCCGCTGCCGTCCGCCACTGCGTGCCGAGTGTTTTCTCGTCGCCGTGGCCGGTCTTGGCCGGGCGGGTGTCGTAGGTGGCGAACTGGTACTGCTCCGCCCGCTCGTCCTTGGTCAATGTCCGGCCCAGCGTGGCCTCGAGCGAGGCGATGCGCTCCGCCCCCCGCCGCTCGACATCCTGGCGGCGTTTGGAGAACAACTCGATCAGCTCCCGAGGGACTCCTCGGATGTCGGCCTGGCCGTTGCGATCCACGGGATCCCACGCCACTCCCAGCCGGGCCGAGAGCTCGACCCGCAGGGCGGCGTTGTACGCCATGCCGGCCGCCTTCTGAAAGGCGAACAGCTCCCGACCGTCCAGCGACCGCCACCGCCCATCGGCACAACGAACCTTGTTCGCCACGAGGACATGCGAATGCATCTGCGGATCACCAGCCCGGGAAGTCCGATGGGTGAACGCTGCAGCGACGAACCCCTCGGTGTCGACCTGGATCAGCCCGCCCCGGCCGGTCCGGGAGAAGGCGGCGTGATCCTCCAGGAAACTCAGCGCGGCCCGCACAGCGCTGTCATGGGCGGCCCGAACCTCGGCCGCCATCTCCCGAGCGCCGAAGGCGCCGACCAGCGACACGCTCTTGGGCGGGGAGAACGACAGCGCGTAACCAGTCACCACCGTCCGCTTCGAGTCGTCCCGATACAGCACTCCCAGCGGCGCCCCTGAGACCGGATGGCGGCCCTCGTCGAACAGCCGGGGAAGCTGGCCCTCCTCCACCGTTCCCGACAGGCCGAGCGCCGCCGCGCCCGATCCCACCCAGACCCCTGCCTCCTGACCATGGGAGAGGAAGTAGTCCTCGACCGAGAGCTCGTGCTCGTAGTACTTCCAGCCTCCCAGAGTTATCGGGACCAACCCGTTCATCGCGAACCCGCCCCCCGTTGACGCACCCCCGGTGCAGAGGTGTCGGGCTGATTGCTCTGTGGGAGTACGCGGCAGGGGTCGGCTCGGGAGATCGGGATGGAGGTAGTGGGGGTCGGGGTTCGGCTGGAGCGTCGGGTGGGCGGATCAGTCGGCGTCGCAGTCGTCGGTTGATCGGTCGGCGCGAACAGGGTGAGCTGGATCTGCGCCTTGGGACGGGGATGGCGCGGCCTGAACTTCGGAGGCCGAAGCTCCGGGCCGGGCGCTGGCAGCGCCGCTGCCGCCGCTTGGCCATCCGGCTCCGGCCGCCGACGAGCAGAAGGCTCCGCCAGACGGGCGCCGCCGCCCACTCCGACTTCGTCCTCGCCCGCCCCGACGAGGAGCGCCACGGCCCGGCGGAGGACGTAGACCCTGGTTCCGAACCGCACCGACGGCAGCTCTTGGCGGACGACGAGCTCGTACCCGAGTGTCCGCGAGATACCCAGCATCCGGGCTGCCTCGGCCACCGACAGGAGCTCGGAGGCCCCTGCGCCGGGCTGAGCGTCGCCAGGGATGGACGTCACTGGGCACCATCCAGCATGCGCTCCAGGGGCCGGAGGAGAATCACGATGCGGCCTCCGAGGCGCAGCGCGGGAAGGTCACCTCTGGCGACCAGGTCATAAGCCAGACGGCGAGAGATGCCGAGCATCTCCGCCGCCTCCGGCACGGAGACCACGAACCGCTTCTGGTGGTTCACCAGCGCCACCTCCGTCCTCGAGAAAATGCTCACCCCTACAACTGGCGGCCCAATCGCCAATTCGCGACGGCACGACGATCATGCAAAACGGGGTTCCCGGTCACCTTCCCGGTGTGGTTCCCGATCCGGGCTCCCGATGACAAAAGCTTGCGATCGGGAACGGGACGCCGTTCCCGGTTCGACGAATTTCGTTCCCAGCTTGCACGGGCACCCTCAACGCGGTCCTCAACGGATGTCTGAACGGAACCCTCAACGCGGCCGACGTTGATAGGCGCATTTCGGACATTTCTGCCGTTCAGATCTTTCCGGCGGCTTTCGCTCGAGCGCGCGCCGCGCGGCGACGCCTCAGGGACCAGGCGCGGCCGGCGCCAAGTCGCCGACGTCAGTGTGGTCATGCGTCTACTGGAGCACGCCCAACTTGGCCGCGAACTGGGCCGTCAACTGGGCCACAAACTCGGCCCTCACTGAAACTTGGCCGTCAACTTGGCCGCGAACTGGGCCGCGAACTGGGCCAGAAACTTGGCCCTCACCGGAACTTGGCCGTCAACTTGGCCGCGAACTGGGCCACAAACTTGGCCCGGCAACTGGGGCCCGGCCGGATGCCTAGAGGCCTCGACTCTGGCCACGCCACCGTGATTTTCTGTCCCTCCTCGGCGGGCTGAAGGGAGGCGGTCGTCCATGGACACCGCGTGTCAGCCCCGCCAGACGGCGGGCGCCGCCGTCCTCCACACCCTGGTCGGGGAGTACGCTGGGTGGGTCGCGAGGAGCAACGACGATGGCGCTAAGCCGGGAGAATCTGACACCGGAGGAGCTCGAGCGACAGCGCGCACTGGACCGCTCCTGGTCGCAGGCGCAGCGGGACCTGGCGGATGCCGAGATCCGGCGCTACCTGGAGGAGTCGCTGCGCCGCCTCGACGCCAACGAGCTGGCGCCGCCGCTGACCGCCGAGGAATTCCTGGCCCAGACCCGGCTCCCCGACGAGTAGTGCCGCTGCGAGATATCGAGGAATATCACCACTGGGTGGAACGGGAGTCGCCCTCCGTCGCGGCCCAGCGAGTTGCCCGGCACTTCCTCGCCGAGATCGGTGACGCGCCCTGGCGCGCGCCGAGCGTCCCGATCGACGTGCTCTCGAAACAACCCGAGTATCAGGTGCGAGTGGCAGCCCTCCCCGTCGAGGGCGAGCAGCCGGTTCGCATCTGGTACCGGCACCTCTATGCGACCGACGCTGTGGATGTGATCGCCGTCACCAACCGGTGAACCGCGAGCGGCGCCTCGGCATCAGCCATCGCCTTCGTCGAGGGCGGCGCCCAGGGTTTCGGCGACGGCCTGGTCCGCGATGTCGAGGGCGTGGGCGTAGACCCGCAGGGTCATGGCCGGGTTGGCGTGACCGAGGCGGTTGGCCACCGTGCGCAGGTCATGGCCATTGCCGATGGCCAGCGTGGCTGACCAGTGGCGCAGATCATGAAGACGCCAGCGGGGCTCGAGGCCGGCCCGGCCGGCGGCCAGTCGCCACCAGTTGGTGATCCGCTCCGGGTTCACGGGGCGGTCGCCGACGGCCAGCATCCAGGGGCCGTAGGGCGATCGTTCGGCTCGCAGCTCCTCCAGCACCGCCATCGTCCCGGCGTCGAGCGTGACGTTCCGGCGGTTGGCGGTCTTCGTCGGGTCGTCGCGGAGGGTCGGGGTCTGGCGGTCGTCCTTCCCGCCGTGGCGGATGATGGCCAGGCTGCTGTCGATCGTGAGGCGGTCGCCGTTGAGGTCGTCCCACCGGAGCGCGGCGAGCTCGCCCCGGCGGGCGCCGGTGACGGCGGCCAACCGCAGGGCAAGCCCGGCGGCAGGATCGTGGGCGGCCGCCTCGGTCAGGACCCGACGGACCTGGTCGGGGGTGAGCGATCCCCGGGGTGCCGTCTTCCGCCGGCCGAGCCCGGCGACCGTGGCCACGTTCGTCATCACCCAGCTCCAGCGCATCGCCT
The DNA here is from genome assembly GCA_050741935.1 of Acidimicrobiia bacterium. Lineage (GTDB taxonomy): Bacteria > Actinomycetota > Acidimicrobiia > IMCC26256 > BP-133 > CAWBJP01. The sequence continues at coordinate 9,275 of JBOGFE010000147.1, forward strand.
GGGTCAGCGCCGCCCGCAGCGCCTGGTGCTGGTTGCGGATCGAGCCCTCCCCCGTACCGGCCCGACGCTGCCGGGCGTGCCAGCTGTCGACATCGGCGACCGTCAGCCGAGCGATCGAAATCCTCGCGATTGCGTCCGCCTTCACGAGAGCCGCCCGGCTCATCTGGTCCCGCCGCGTCGACGGCGCCCAGACGGGCTGGTTCTGCTCCACCCAGAGGTCGAGCAGGTCACCGACTGTCCGCCGGGCGGATTTCGACGGCCGGAGGGTCAGCTCGGCGGCCACCCGCTGGGCGTCGCGCTTGGTCCCGTGGACCGTCCGGCTTACCTGCGTCGGGCGGCCCCGCTCGTCCCGGCCGGTGAAGGCGCGGACCTCCCACACGCCCGGACGCTTCTCACGCATCGTCGCCACACGGCCACGATACTGTAGGGATGGAGTAGGGATGAAGCGGTTTTCGGGACTACCTCACACCCGTGAAAGTCTTACGGGCTATGACCATCCGCTGGATCTGGTTGGTGCCTTCGTAGATCTGGGTGATCTTGGCGTCGCGGAACATCCGCTCGACGGGGAAGTCCTTCGTGAAGCCGTAGCCCCCGAGGAGCTGGACGGCGTCGGTGGTCACCTTCATGGCCACGTCGCCGGCGAAGCACTTGGCCATGGAGGCCATGCGGGTCAGGTCGGCGTGGTTCTCGTCGATCATCGACGACGCCCGGTAGACGAGTCCCCGGGCCGCCTCCACCTGCATGGCCATGTCGGCCACCATGAACTGCAGGCCCTGGTAATGGGTGAGGGGCTGGCCGAAGGTGCGGCGCTCGTTCATGTAGTTGGCGGCGTAGTCGAGCGCCCCCTGGGCGATGCCCACGGCCTGGGCGCCGATGGCGGGGCGGGACCAGTCGAAGGTGCCCATGGCGTAGTAGAAGCCCTTGCCCTCCTCCCCCACCAGGTTCTCGGCCGGGATGCGGACGTCCTCCAGGATCACCTCGCCGGTGGGGCTGCCCCGGATGCCGAGCTTGTGCTCCAGCTTGCCGATGGAGAACCCGGGCGAGTCCTTGTCCACCACGAAGCAGGAGATGCCCCGGTGGCCGGCCGAGCGGTCGGTCTTGGCAAACACGACGTAGTACTGGGAGATGCCGGCGTTGGTGATCCACTGCTTGCGCCCGTTGATCACGTACTCCTCGCCGTCGCGCACCGCCCGGGTGGTCATGGCG
>JBOGFE010000148.1:0-2696 GCA_050741935.1 Acidimicrobiia bacterium
GCCGGCACGGGGTCCGGCCCGACCTGGTGCCCGACCGCTTCGTGGCCGAGTCGGTGGTGGAGGCGTTCCCGCCCGGACCCGGTCGGGTGCTGCTGCCCCGGGCGGCGGTGGCCCGCGACGCCCTGGCCGCCGGACTCGACGCCAAGGGTTGGACGGTGGAGGTGGTGGAGGCCTACCGCACGGCGCTGGCCCAACCCTCGCCGGCGGCGCTGGCCGCGGCCCGACAGGCCGACGCCGTCACCTTCACCTCCTCCTCGACGGTGACCAACTACCTGGCCGTGGCCGGGGAGGGCCCGCACCCGCGGGTGGTGGCCTGCATCGGGCCGGTCACGGCGGACACGGCCCGGGCCGCCGGGCTGTCCGTCACTGTGGAGGCCCCCGAGCACACCATCGATGGCCTGGTGGCGGCGTTGGTGGAGGTGCTGGCCGAGCCGCCGGGGGCGCGGGCCCCCTAGCGGTCCCGGTGGGCCACGTAGGCGGCCAGTTCGGTCAGGGCGTGGCGGGCCTCGGGATGCAGCGATGACCCCTCGAGGGCGGCGAGCGCCTCGGCCAGCAGGGTCTCGACCCGGCGCTCGGACTCGTCCTTGGCCCCCGTCTCCACCAGCAGCCCCTGGAGGTCGGCCACCTCCGAGTCGGTGAGATCGCTCGCGCCCACCCGCGCCAGGAGCGCCCGGCCGGCGTCTCCGGCCCGGGCGGTGGCGATGGCCAGCAGGGGAGTGGGCTTGCCGTCGCGGAGGTCCTCGCCGACCGGCTTCCCGGTGATGGCCGCCTCCCCGAAGGCACCGAGCAGGTCGTCGCGCAGCTGGAAGGCCTCGCCCAGGGGCAGGCCGTAGCCGGACAGGGCCTGGCCGAGGTCGTCGAGCCGCCCGGTCAGCGCGGCGCCCAGGTGCAAGGGCCGTTCGACGGTGTACTTGCCCGACTTGTAGCAGGCGATGCGCCGGGCGGTGGCGGGGTCCGAACGGCGGGCCGCCGTCCCCACGATGTCGAGGTACTGGCCGATGTTGAGCTCGAGGCGGAGCTGATTGAACACCTCGGTGGCGGCGGGGGGGACCCCGCCCATCAGGATGTCGGCGTACACGAAGGCGAGGTCGCCGACCAGGATGGCGACACCTTCGCCGAAGCGCCGCGCCTCGCCCCGCCAGCCCCCCACCAGGTGCCGGGAGGCGAAGTCCAGGTGGACGGTGGTCCGGCCCCGCCGCCGGGCCGAGCCGTCCATCACGTCGTCGTGGATGAGGGCGAAGGTGTGGAGCAGCTCCAGGGCGGCACCGGCGTCGACCACCACCGGACTGTCGGGGTCACCCCCGGCGCCGACATAGGCCCAGTGGCAGAAGGCCGGGCGGAGCCGCTTCCCGCCGGCCAGAACGAAGTCCCGCAGCGCCACCAGCGGTTGGAGCAGGTCCTCGTCGACCAGGGACCAGCGCCGCGCCTCGGCTTCGAGCAGCTCCCGCATGCGGGCCTCGACCGGAGCGACCACGGCCGCCAGGCTGTCGGGGACGGGCGGGGGAGCCTCCACCGCCGGATCCATCGGCGGTCGGGACGACGGGGACATGGCGGGACACCGTAGTGTGAGTTGGTGTCCGCACCTGCGCCCGAGGGGGAGCGCCTCCGGTTCCTGGGACCGGAATGGCTGGAGGCGCTGGACCGGGCCGCGTCCGAGGTGGCCTTGCCGCCCGAGGTGTCCTTGACCCTGCAGCAGGTCGTGACGGGGGTGGATGGCGCGGAGGTCCGCTACCACCTCGTGGCAGAAGGGGGGTTGGTGTCGGTGCGGCCCGGGCAGGCGCCGGCGCCCGATCTCACCCTGACCCAGCCCTACGAGGTGGCCGTGGCCCTGTCCCGGGGCGATACCAACGCCCAGCAGGCCCTGTCCGCCGGGTGGCTCCGGGTGTCGGGCAATGTCGAGCTGCTGGCCCGCCACGCCCGGGCCCTGATCGGCCTGACCGACATCTCCGACCAGCTGCGCCGGCTCACCGCCTATTAGGGGGGCGGGCGCGAAGAAGCCCCGGGGCCCCCGGGGCCCGGCGGTGGAAGGGGAGGTTTCACCGCTGGGCACCCGGGAGCCACTCCGGGGGAGGCTGGGGGACCTCCATCCGTAGAAACGCCCCAAACCGGCATTCATGACGCACATCGCGCCAACCCGGGCCGGAAGTCGTACCCGCCGTGGCAAGGCCCGGCCGGAGGCGGCATGATGTACCCCCTTCAAAGCGAACCCCGGGGGGTGGTTTGTATGCGGGTTTCCGTGACCGTGAACGGTCAGACGGGTGAGCACGACGTCGAGCCCCGTCTCCTGCTCGTGTTCTACCTGAGGGAGGTTCTGGGTCTCACCGGCACCAAGATCGGTTGTGACACGACCTCTTGTGGTGCCTGCACCGTGCTCATCGACGGAGAGTCGGTCAAGAGCTGCACCATGTTCGCCGCCCAGGCCGACGGCGCCGACATCACCACCATCGAGGGTCTCGCCACCAATGGCACGCTCCATCCCGTCCAGCAGGCCTTCCACGAGCACCACGGCCTGCAGTGCGGCTACTGCACGGCGGGCATGGTCATGGCCGCCGTCTCCCTCCTCGACGAGAACCCGAACCCCACCGAAGCCGACGTGCGCACCGGCCTCGAAGGCAATCTCTGCCGGTGCACCGGCTACCACAACATCGTCCAGGCCGTCCTGGCGGCGGCGGAGGCGTAGACCGATGACCCTGACC
>JBOGFE010000149.1:0-13850 GCA_050741935.1 Acidimicrobiia bacterium
CCGCGGCGGCCAGGAAGTGGGCCTTGAGGGTCGGGCCGACGTGTTCCTGGCGGGCCGCCTCCAACGCCTGCTCGAAGTGGGCTGTGGCGGCGGGCAGATCACCCTCTCCCACCGCGATCCAGCCCAGGTCGTGATGGCACATGGCCACCCCGGCCAGCTGCCCCGCCGACCTGCTGTCGGACAGGGCATCCTCGAGCACCCTCTGCGCTTCCTCACGCCGGCCGGACCCGAGCAGCCGGATTCCGAGGATGATGCGGCACAGGATCAGCGATCCGGGATCATCCAGCGCCCGGGTCAGCTCGATCGCCTGGCGGACGAGCGCCACCGCTTGATGGGTGTCGCCATCTTCCTCGACCTTGAGGCCGAGGCCGATGAGCGCGACCCACAGAGCCGGGTCCTTCGAGTCCCCGGCCTGCCTCACCATCCGCTCCGTCCAGTCCCGGAGGTCGACATGGCCGGCGTACCACCAGTACGACCACACCGCCCGCAGCATCCGGAGGGCGGGAACGTGCTCTCCCCGGACCAGCGACCACTCCATGGCCGCCCGGTAGTTGTCCTGCTCGGTCTCGCCGCCGCGGGCCCACGGTTCCCACCAGCGGGTCCAGGAGGTCTGCTTCCACCAGTCCTCGGCCAGGGACAGGAAGAAGTCCCGGTGGCGCCGCTCCGTCGCTTCGGTCTCGCCCGCCTCGGCGAGGCGGCCGGCGCCGTAGGCCCGCAACGTCTCGAGGAGGCGGTAGCGGACGGACTCGCCTGAGTCCTCGGCCAGCACCAGCGACTTCTCCACCAGCCGGCTGATCAGGTCGAGGACGGGGAACTCCAGGCCCGGCTCCACCGCCACGTCGTCGCCCACCACGGCCTCGGCCGCCTCCAGGTCAAAGCCGGCGGGGAAGACCGACAGGCGGCGGAGCGCGGCCTGCTCGGCCGGGGGGAGCAGGTCGTAGCTCCAGTCGACGGCGGCCCGCAGGGTCTGGTGGCGGGCCACCGCCGTCCGGCCGCCGTCGGTCAGCAGGGCGAAGCGCTGGTCGAGCCGCTGGGCCACCTGCCGGGCGCCGAGGACCCGGATCCGGGCGGCGGCCAGTTCCAGGGCGAGCGGGATCCCGTCGAGGCGCCGGCAGATCTCGGCCACCGCGCCGGCATTGTCGTCGCTCAACCCGAAGCCGGGCTGGGCGGCCTGGGCCCGCTCGCAGAAGAGTGACACGGCGTCGGAGCCCGCCAGCGCCTCCCGGCGAGCCGCCCCCGCCGGTGGCAGCGACAGGGGAGGCAGCGTCACGACCACCTCGCCGGGCAGGCCGAGCACCTCGCGGCTGGTGGCCAGGACGCTGATGTCGGGAGCCCGGCTGAGGACCAGGTAGACGAGACGGGCGGTGGCCTCGACCAGGTGCTCGCAGTTGTCGAGCACGAGGAGGAGCCGGCGGGAGGCCAGGCACTCGCCCAGCCATTCCTCGAGGGCCGTCGCCCCCTGGCCCGGGGCGCCACTCAGCATGCCGAGGGCCCCGGCCACCTCGGCCGGCACCAGCGCGGGGTCGCGCACGGCGCCGAGCTCGACCAGCCAGGCGCCGTCGGGGAACCGACCGAGGTTCCGGCCGGCCAGCTCGAGGGCGACCCGGGTCTTCCCGGCGCCGCCCACGCCCGTCACCGTGACCAGCCGGGACCCGGCCAGCACCCCGTCCAGCGCCTCGAGCTCCCGGCTCCGGCCGACGAAGGAGCTGAGGGAGAGTGGCAGGTTGTGCCGTCCCGCCAGCTCGGAGCGCAGCGCCGGGAAGTCCGAGGGCAGGTCGGGATGGACGACCTGGTAGACGCGCTCGGGCCGGGAGAGGTCGGCCAGGCGCTGGTCGCCCAGGTCGAGCAGGGTCACGCCGGCCGGGGGGCGGTCCCGGGCCAGCTCGGCGGCGGCCTGGGAGCAGAGCACCTGCCCGCCGGCGGCGAGGGCCATCAGCCGGGCGGTCCGGTTGAGGGTGGGGCCGAGGTAGGTCCCCTGGCCCCGCTCGGCCGCCCCGGCGTGGACGGCCATCCGCACCCGGAGGGGCGCGGCCCCCGCCCACTGCATCCCGAGGAGGGCCTGCTGGCCGGCGACCGCCGCCTCCAGGGCGGCCGAAGCGGTGGGGAAGGCGGCACACAGGCCGTCGCCGGTGTGGCTGAAGACATGGCCGGAGGCGGCCTCCAGGGCCTGGCTCAACGCCTGGTGATGCCGGTCCAGGTCGAGGGCCATGGCGTCCTGGTCGCCCTCCCACCGCCGGGTGCTGGCCTCGATGTCGGTGAAGAGAAAGACCTCGGTCTCCGCCGGCGGCCGGACCGGAGCGGCGGGAGTGGGCGGCGCCGGAGCCTCCAGCTCGGGGCTCTGGATGAGGATCCGCTGCTCCAGCCGGCGCAACGCCGGGGTCGGCTCCAGGCCCAGCTCCTCGCCGAGGGTGTGCCGGAGGTCCTGGTAGGCCCGGAGGGCGTCGGCCTGGCGGCCGAGCCGGTAGAGGGCCACCATGCGCTGGCCCCAGGCCCGCTCCCGCAACGGATGGGCGTCCACGTGGGGTTCGAGCCGGGCCAGCGCGGCGGCCGGCCGCCCGAGCGCCAGCTCGGCCTCGGCCAGGTCCTCGACCACGCCCAGGCGCGATTCGTCGAGCCGGACAGCCTCCGGCCGGAAGGGCTCGGTGTCGGCCAGATCGGCCAGCGCACGGCCCCGCCAGAGCCCGAGGGCCTCGTCCAGGAGGGCGGCGGCGGTGACGGGGTCGCCATGGGTGAGGGCGTCGGCCCCCCGGCCGGCGAGGGCCGCGAACCGGCGGGCGTCGACCTGCTCGGGAGCGGCCTCGAGGACGTAGCCGCCTTCCCCGAGCCGGAGGTGGATGCCGGCCACGGCCCCCCGCAGCCGGGAGACCAGGCTCTGGAGCGTGGAGGTGGCGCTGTCCGGCAGCCCGGTGGGCCACAACGCGTCGAGGAGGGCATCGACGGTGACGGGCCGGTTCAGGCTCATGACCAGCACGGCCAGCAGCCGGCGTTGCTTGGGGCTGCCGATCTCGAGCACCCGCCCCCCCGACGCCACTTCGAAGACGCCCAGCAGGCGGAACTCGATCGGGCTCTCCCCGGCGCTCGAGGCCATGGTGCGCTCCGGTCTCCCGCTCCCGGGCGCAGGGTACCTCCGGGCGTCCGGGAGGGAAATCGCAGTGACGGCGCAAGTGGCCCGCATGCGGGGCGGCGCAGGCTGACGGCGATGGACCCCACCCACCCGACACTGCTGGCCGCGGCCCGGACCGCACTCGAGCTGACGGCCGGCCGGACGGCGGACCTTCTCCGTTCGCTCGGCGATCTCGACGTCCCCATCCCCGGATCGGAATGGACCGTCCGCCAGGCCGGCGTCCACCTCATCACCGGCACCGCCCTGGCCGCCGACATCGCCACCGGCATGCCCTGGTGATGAGCGCCCAGCTCGAGGCCGCTCGCCGCCGGTCGTCGTAGGATGACCGCCGGCGAGGGAGGTTGGGGCGATGGCACGATCACGCACCTGGCGGATGTCCGCCGCGCTGGTGATGGGCGCGCTGGCCGGAGGGCTGCCGTGGCTGGCGCCGGCGGCGACGTCCGGGGAACAGGCGGCTCCACCCGGGGTCGAGGTGTGCGTCTTCTACGGCATCTGCGTCGGTCCCGCGCTCCCCGGAGGCTGAGACCGGCGGTCTAGGCCTCGATCAGCTTCGGCTCCTGGGGGGCGAACCCGGGCCAGCGCTTACGGCTCTTGGCCGACAGCTTGCGCATGAGGGCGATGGCCCCGGGGTCGTCGTCACCCGGGCGGCCCTCGATGGCCCCGTCCTCGAGCATCTTGACGATGATCTCCCGCCCCAGGTCGGTGCGGACCACGGTGAGGGTCCAGTCGTTGTACTTGCCGATGCCCCCCGTGGAGATGTCGGCGTGCTCGGCGGCGAAGTCGGGGCAGAGCTTGCACCCTTCCCGCGTCCAGGCGTGGCACTCCTTGAGCGGGACCTCGTGGTAGTCCCCGTTCTTCATCCAGATCTGGAAGACGCCCTTGATGTTCATCTTCTTCATGTCGGCCTTCTTCAGGCCGTACTTGGCCTCGAAGAGCTCCTCGAAGATGGCGTCGTCGAAGGTCTTGGAGCACATGAGCCCGATGTTGAGGGCGAAGTGCCGGGCCACCTTGCCCGCCCGCCGGGCGGTCATGATCGGCGGCACCGACGACTGGCAGCTCATCCCGACCAGGGCGATCTTCTCCGCCCCGCCGTCGATCGCCTCCTGGTAGGCCATCGTGTTGGCCGAGTAGGTGTACCGGCTGCCCGCCGCGGCCAGGATCTCCTCCCGGTTGCGGGCCACCCCGGGGATGGCCTTCCAGGTGGAGCCGTCGCCCTCCAGGTAGGAGACGAGGGCGGCGTCGATGTAACCCTTCTCCAGGGCCCAGATGAGGATGGCGGACACCAGGCCACCGTCCTGGCCGATCTCGGCCACCTTGGCGTCGGTGGCCCGGGTCAGGATGACGTCCTTGGTGATCCCCTCCACCTCGACGGCCAGGCGGGGCCGGCCGAACATGTGGGTGTCGACCTCGACCTCCCAGGACCGGAACCGGGGACAGGCCCGGGTGCACGACGTGCAGCCCCGCTGTCCGTGCCCGCAGTCGTCGGGCCCGAGCTCCTCTTCGAGATGGAAGGGCTTGTAGACGCCGCCCGTGTCCGTGTAGCCGAGCACGTCGTGGGGACAGGCCACCACGCAGCCGGCACAGCCGGTGCAGAGCCCGCTGGTGACGACCTCGGAGTAGAGCTCCTTCCACTGCAACTTCTCGGGCGGCATGGTGGTTCCAGTGTGGCATCGGCCGCTGCGGTGCTCTGTATCCGGTGATCGCTGGAGCGCCGGTGCCAGCTACTACGTTCACGGCGCATGACCGCACGCCACCCGAGACCGGCCGCCGTCCTGGTCGCGGCCGCCCTCGGGTTCGCCGCCTGCGCCGACGGTGACGGGTCCGGGGGCGGCGACGGCGCCGGCTCGTCCTCGACGGTGTCGGCTCCGACCTCCTCGACGGCCGGCACGGCCCCGTCCACCGGCGTCGTCGGCCCTACCACGGTGACCACGCCCCGGGTGATCACCGTGACCGTCTCCGCCGGGCAGGTGGAGGGCGGAGCCCGGCGGGAGCAGGTGCCACTGGGCCAGCCCCTCGTCCTGCGGATCGTGAGCGACACCGCCGACGAGGTCCGGGTGGACGGCTACGAGGGCGTCACCGCCGATGTGCCCGCCGGGGGCACCGCCCGGCTCACCTTCACCCCCGACCGCGCCGGCGTCTTCAGCGTCGAGCTGGTCGAGGACCGCCTGAAGCTCCTCGAGCTGGAGGTGCGGTGACGAAGCACCCGCTTCCCAACGCCACTGCCGCGGGGACACCCCGGGCCCGGGCCGCCCGGCGGACGGCCGTCGTCGTGGTGGTGGCGGCCGCCGCCATCGTCGTCCTGGCCACTCCGGCGGGGGCCCACGCCTTCGGCCGGCGCAAGGACCTCCCCCTCCCTGCCTGGATGTTCTTCGCCGGCGGTGGGACGGCGGTGCTCTTCTCCTTCGTCGCCCTCGGGTCCCTGTGGCGCACGAGCCGACTGGAGCGCCCGATCACCGGCTGGGCGCTCCCCCGACCGGTCCAGGCCGCCGCCCCGGTTCTGGCCGTGGTGACGCGGGTCGTCGGCCTCCTGCTCTATCTGGGGGTGTTCGTCACTGCCGCCGTCGGCGAGAACAACCCCGAGTTCAACGCCGCCCCCCGGGCCGTCTACGTCGTCTTCTGGGTGGGCATGACCCTGGTCAGCGCCTTCATCGGCGACCTGTGGCGGCTCCTGTCTCCCTTCGAGACCGTCCATGCCCTGATCCGGTGGTCACGGGGCCGCTCCGGCGGGACCGGCGAGGACCCACCCGCGGCCGGCTACGACCTCGGCTACTGGCCGGCGGCCGTGCTCCTCTTCGGGTTCGTGATGCTGGAGCTGGGGGTGTACTCCGACGCCGCCCAGCCCCGGGTGGTGGCCACGGCCATGGTCGTCTACACGGTGGTGGTCGGCGCCGCCGGTGCCCTGGGTGGGCCCCGGGCCCTGCGGGAGGGCGAGCCCTTCGCCGCCTTCTTCGGCCTGCTGGCCCACATGGCGCCCTTCTACCGTGACGCCGAGGGCTGCCTGCGGGTCCGCCCGCCGCTGGTCGGGCTGACCCGGTTGCGGTACCGCCCCGGCCAGGCGGCGGTGGTGCTGGTGGCCTTGGGTACGACCAGCTTCGACGGCGTGACCCGCACCCAGTTCTGGATCGACCTCACGGTCGGGCAGTCCCAACAGGACAAGCTGCTGACCGACACGCTGGGCATGGCGTGGATGGTGGGCGTGGTGGCCATCCTCTACGTGGGGGCGATGCGCATGGCCGCCCGCATGACCGGCGAGGACCACGAGGTGCTCACCCGGGCCTTCGTCCACACCCTGGTCCCCATCGCCCTGGCCTACGCCATGGCCCACTACTTCTCTTTCCTCGTCATCGAGACCAACCGCTTCATCGGCCAGGTCTCGGACCCGCTCGGCCGGGGGTGGGACCTGATCGGCACCCTGGACTGGGTCGACAACCTGAAGATCATCTCGGCGAGCGCGATCGCCTACGTCCAGGCCGGCTCCATCGTCCTGGGCCACGTCGCCGGGGTCCTCCTGGCCCATGACCGGGCGGTGGCCCGCTTCAGTGGGAACATGGCCACCCGCAGCCAGTATCCGCTACTGATCGCCATGGTCGCCTATACCGTCGGCGGCTTGGCCCTGCTGTTGAGCGGGTGATCTCTTGTTGTTTTTGATGTCAATGACCTCTATTGTGGCCCATGCGGGCGGCATCGACGAGATCGCGTTCGTGTCGCTGCCGATCGTGATCTTCCTCGTCCTCCAGTGGCTCAGCCGGAGGAAAGCCCGCCGGGAGCAGGACATTCGGGGTCCGGGCACGAACAACCCAGACGGCCAGTAGACGGGGCAACCCGCGGTGGAAATTTCTGCTCACTCCCCGTAAAGTTCACGACACGGGTGTTGCTAACGTGTGTGGATAGGGAGGGGTTGTTCACCCACCGTGTGCTTCGTGATCGCCCCCCGATTGCCGAAGGAACCGGTCATGCGCAACAGGGCCCACAAATGGAGCACAAGAGTCCGGAAGTTGCTCGGGCTCGGTGTTTCCGTCGTGGCGCTCGCGACCGTCGGCAGCGTCACCCTCGTGGCCCAGACTCCCACCCCGGCCGGCGCGGCCGGAAGCTCCGGCTACTGGCTCATGGGCACCGACGGCGGCGTCTTCTCCTTTGGTAAGGCCGGCTACTTCGGATCCACTGGCGACGTGCCCCTCAATCAGCCCATCGTGGGCACGACCTCCACCCCCTCCGGTCGGGGCTACTGGATGGTGGCGTCCGACGGGGGCATCTTCGCCTTCGGCGATGCCGGCTTCTACGGGTCGATGGGCGGCAAGCCCCTCAACAAGCCCATCGTGGCCATGGCCCCGACCCGGACGGGCAAGGGCTACTGGCTGGTCGCCGCCGACGGCGGCGTCTTCGCCTTCGGTGACGCCGGCTTCTTCGGCTCCCTGGGCGGCACCAAGCTCAACAAGCCCGTGGTCGACATGGCTGCCACCCCCACTGGCCGGGGGTACTGGATGGCGGCCACCGACGGCGGCCTCTTCACCTTCGGCGACGCCAGCTTCCACGGCTCCACCGGCGACGTCGACCTGGCCAAGCGCATTCACGCCATGTCGGCCAGTCCCACCGGCCGGGGCTACTGGATGGTGGCCGGCGACGGGGGCATCTTCGCCTTCGGCGACGCCGGCTTCTTCGGCTCGGCGGCCGGCGGCGTGGACAAGCGGGTCATCGACCTCGCCCCCTCGGCCTCGGGCCGCGGCTACTACCTCACCACCTCCGAGGGCCAGGTCCTCGGCTACGGCGACGCCAAGCACTTCGGCGACACCAAGGACGTCAAGCTGAACAACCGGATCGTGGCCATGACGGCCATGAACGCCAGCGAACCTCCGCTGGCCGTGGACGACATCCTGTCCCTGAGCGAGGACGACACCGGCTCGGTCGACGTGCTGGCCAACGACCGCGACCCCGACGGCGGCCCGCTCACCCTGGTGGGTGTGGGAGCGGCAGCCCGGGGCACGGCCACGGCGGTGGGCAACGCCGTCGTCTACCGGCCCACCCCCGACCGGAGCGGCGCCGACTCGTTCAGCTACACGGTGGCCGACGCCGGCGGTGACACCTCCACCGCCCGGGTGAACGTGTCCATCAAGTCGGTGGACGACAAGCCCGCGGCCGTGGACGACGCCGCCCAGGTCCTGGAGCGGAACGCCACCGGGGTGGCGGTGCTGGCCAACGACACCGGCCTCGGTGACGGCATCAAGTCCGTCGCCGTCACCGGAGCCCCCACCCACGGGAAGACCCAGGTCGGCGACGACAACAGCATCGCCTACACGGCCAACGCCGACTACGCCGGCGCCGACAGCTTCGAATACAAGGTCACCGACAACGACGGCGACACCTCCACCGCCCGCGTGCGCATCGAGGTGGTGGCCGTGGACGACATCCCGGTCGCCAACGACGACGAAGTGAGCACGCCGTCGGGCAAGTCGCTGTCGGGCATCGACGTCCAGGCCAACGACGTGTCGCCCGACGGGACCCGGGCCACCTGGCCGGTCGACCCGGGTACGGGCCAGGCCGTCGACAGCAACAGCGCCTTCTCCACCGAGCTGGGCGGCACGTTCGAGCGCAGCCGGGGCAAGCTCAACTACTCGCCGCCCCGGGGCGTGACCGGCGTCGTCGACACCTTCCGCTATGCCATCATCGACGGCGAGAGCTCGGACGACCCCTTCGGGGGCGACATCTCCAACGTCGCCACTGTCCGGGTGAACCTGGGCGCCAACGGAGCCCCGCGCATCCTCCGGGACGCCGGCTTCAGCGTCGTGCAGGGCGCCACGGTCCGCTGCGACCGGGTCAGCGAGTGCCTGGCCCAGGTGGTCGAGGACCCCGAGGGTGACGACCTCGAGTTCAAGATCCGCCAGGCGCCGGCCGCCAACATCGACCTCCACTCCGACGGCACCTTCACCTACGGGCCGGCCGGCAGCCCTCCGGGTGACTCGTTCACCTTCGTGGTCGACGACGGGAACCAGGAGTCGGCCGAAGGCACGGTGAGGATCGAGATCACCCCGCCGCCGGCGCCCGCCTCGGCGCAGAGCGAGCCCTCCTCCACCACCACCTCGACCACGGCTGTGCTCATGCCCTTCGGCCCCATGGCGGTCGCCGAGCTGGCCCGCCGCTTCCGGCGCCGGCGCCCGTAACCGGGCGTCAGTCGCCGACGAGCCCGGCGACCTCGTAGCCGGCTTCGTCCACCGCCGCCCGGACGGCTTCGTCGGCCGCGGCGCCCTCGACCCGGACGGTCCTGGCCCCCACGTCGACCTCGACGCGTTCCACCCCGTCGAGCTTCCCGACCTCGGCCTCGATGGCGGCCTTGCAGTGCCCACAGGAGATGCCGGGAACGGAGTAGAGGCGCGCGGTCATGGCGCCATGTTACGGGGGTCCTGCTTCGGGGCGGTCCGGCCCCCCGGCCAGTAGCCTGAAGCGATGGCCAGGATCGCCGAACTGCTCGCCGCCGGCCGCTGCTACTCGTTCGAGTTCTTCCCGCCCAGCACGGTGGAAGCCGGAATCCAGCTCGGCAAGGCGCTGGCCGAGCTCGAACCGCTGCGGCCCTCGTTCGTGTCGGTGACCTACGGGGCGGGGGGCTCCACCCGGGAACGGACCCACGGCATCGTCGTCGACGTGCTCCGCAACACGACGATGACCCCGATGGCCCATCTCACCTGCGCCGGCCACACCCGCGCCGAGCTGGCCGGGATCCTCGAGCGCTACCGCGACGAGAAGGTGGAGAACATCCTCGCCCTGCGGGGCGATCCCCCGGCCGATCTCGGCCTGCCCCCCGGCGACCTCGGCTTCGCCGCCGACCTGGTGGACCTGGTCCGGGAGGTGGCGCCCTTCTCGGTCGGCGTGGCCGCCCACCCCGAGGGCCATCCCGCCTCGCCGGACATGGAGAGCGACCGCCGGCACCTGGCCGACAAGCTGCGCCGGGCCGACTTCGCCATCACCCAGTTCTTCTTCCGCCTCGACGACTACCGCCGGCTGATCGACGATCTCGCCCGGCTGGGCGTCGACCGTCCGGTGGTCCCCGGGATCATGCCCGTCACCAACGTCGCCCAGGTCGAGCGCTTCGCCAAGCTGTCGGGCGCCGAGTTCCCGCCCGACCTGGCCGAGCGGCTCCATTCCGTGGCCGACGACCCCGCCGAGGTCCGCCGGATCGGCGTCGAGGTGGCCACCGAGCTGTGCCAGGACCTCCTCGACGCCGGCGCCCCGGGCCTGCACTTCTACACGCTCAACCGCTCCCTGGCCACGAGGGAGATCTACGCCAAGCTCGGCCTCGGCGGTCAGGCCGCCGCCTCCGCATGGCGAACCCGATTCGAGAACCGATCGCCTCCGAATCCCGGGTAGATCGCGCCGGGAGCGCAGCGACGGCCCGTGCCCGGACGTCCGCAGTGAGGGACAATGCCGCCCGTGTTCGGAGCCTGGCCGCTGGTGGGTCGGGGGAGCCACCCGCACTGACCTGTCCGGGCAGGCGCAGACCTTCAGCGACGGGCGCGCAGGCGGAGGAGCATCCCCATGGCCTGCCAGAGGGCCTCGCCGGCCACCGGCGCCGGAAGGCCCTGGGCGGCCTGTTTCCGCCACACCCGGCGGGAGGCGAGCTCGTCGCGCGGGCGGTAGGAGGGAAACGCGTCGTAGAAGCAGTTGTGGCACCAGGGGACGCTGGCGACGGTGGCGACGTGCTCGCCGGTGCCGCAGTTCAAGCAGACCAGACCCGCCATGGCAAACCTCGACACTACCGGGACGGGATGGGATGTCTTGCCGTGGGCGCCACCGACTTCTTGTAACCACGGTTGCAATGTAACCACGGTTGCATTACACTCGGTGACGTGGCGGCCGGCCTGAAGTGGGTCTTCCTCGTGTACCGGCTCCCGCGCGACCCGTCGACGCCCCGGATCGCGCTCTGGCGCCGTCTCCGCCGTCTCGGCGTTGTGCAGGTGGCCGATGGGGTCGTCGCCCTGCCGCTGGACGCCCGGACCAAGGAGCAGCTGGAGTGGGCCGCCGATGAGGTGGTCGAGGCGGGGGGCGAGGCGAGCCTGTGGATCGCCGAGGCGGGGTCAGCAGCCCAGGAGCGGGCGCTGGCCGAGCGCATGGCCGGCGCCGTCGCCCAGGAGTACGTCGCCGTCATGGCTGCGGCCGAGGAGGCGGCCGGGCAGCCGCCGGCGAGCCGGAGACGCTCGTTGCAGCGCCTCCGGCGGGAGTTGCGGGCGATCAGCGGACGGGACTTCTTCCCACCGCCCGAAGCGGCGACGGCCCGCCGGGCCGTCGAGGGGCTGGCCGGGGCCCGGGAGGCGTCGGCATGAGATGGGCCACTCGCAGCGGTGTCCACGTCGACCGGGCGGCGAGCGCCTGGTTGATCCGCCGGTCCATCGATCCCGGGGCCGAGTTCGTCTTCGTCGACGACCCGTCCGAGGTGCCCGCCGACGCCACCCCGTTCGACATGCGCGGCGTCGACCTCGGCCACCACGGTGGTGACTGCACGTTCGAGACGATGCTGAAGCGCTACGCCCTCGACGACCCGGCGCTGTGGGACCTGGCCAGGATCGTGCATGAGGCCGACCTCGACGACGAGCGCTTCGACGCCCCGGAGGCGGACGGTCTCGACGTCATCTGCCGGGGTTTGTCGATGGTCCGTGACGACGCCGAAGTCCTGGCCATCACGGCGGCCGTGTTCGACGGGCTCTACGAGCACCGCCGCCGGGCCTTGTTGCTCGGCCGGGACCCGGCGTGAGCCGCCCCGCGTCGACGCCCGACACGGCGCTCATCCTCGCCGCTCAGGCCGTCCGGGCGTTCTGCTACGGCCTGGGGGCGGTGCTGCTCGGCGCCACACTGGAGGAACGGGGCTTCTCGACCGGTGAGGCCGGCCTCCTGCTCGCCGGGGTGCTGGCGGGGACGGTGCTGTCGTCCCTCCTCGTCGGCCGGTACGGCGACGCCTGGGGACGGCGCCGTTGCTACCGGGCCCTCTACCTGGCGCTCGGCGTGACGGGCGTGGCCTTCGCCTTCGCCGACACGCTGTGGGTCCTCATCCCGGTCGCCCTGACCGGCGCGCTGTCCACCGAAGTCGTCGAGTCGGGCCCGTTCACCTCGTTGGAACAGGCGATGCTGGCCACCGACCTGTCCGGACGGGCCCGGCTGCGGGGCTTCGGGACCTACAACGCCGTCGCCACCGCGGCCGGCTCCCTCGGAGCCCTCGGTGCCGGCGGGCTCGGCCCGCTCCGCGACGTCTGGTCCAACGCCCCGGCCGACGAGCGTGCCTTCCTGGTCTTCGTCCCGGTCTCGCTGGCCGGCGCGCTCCTCGCCAACCTCCTCTCCCCGGGAGTGGAGGCCGTGCGGGCCCCAGGGGAGGCGCGCCGCCCTCTCGGGGCGTCCCGCCCCCGGGTCCTCCGCTTGTCCGTCCTCTTCGCCACGGACTCCTTCGGAGGCGGGTTCGTCGTCCAGTCCTTCATCGCCTACTGGCTCACCGTCCGATTCGGCGCCACCGTCGGCAGCCTCGGCGTCGTCTTCTTCGCCGTGGGGCTCCTCCAGACCGCCTCGATGCTGGTCGCCCCCCGCCTGGCCGAGCGGCACGGCCTGCTGCCCACGATGGTCTTCACGCACCTGCCGTCGAACGTCCTGCTGGCCGCACTCGCCTTCGCACCCACCTTCGGCGTGGCCGTCGCTCTCCTCCTCGCCCGGGTGGCCCTGTCGCAGATGGACGTCCCCACCCGCCAGGCCTACGTGATGGCCCTCGTGGAGCCGTCCGAGCGGACGGCGGCGGCGGCGTACACCAACACGGCCCGCTACCTGGTCCGGCCCATCGGGCCGGCCCTGGCCGGCGCCAGCCAGTCGATCGCCCTGGGGGCGCCCTTTCTCATCGCCGGGGTCGTCAAAGGGGCCTACGACCTCGTTCTCTGGCGATGGTTCCGCACCGTCGACCTTCCCGCCGAAGCCGGCGCGGACGAGCGGCCGGCCGTCGTCAGCCGGCCCGACGAGGAGGTCCTGTGATCGTCTGCCTGCGCACGGTCGCCGTCCCACCCGAGATGCGCCGGCGTTATCTGGCCTGGATCACCGACGGGCGCGAGGTCCGCCAGCAGCACGGCATCCTGGCCGAGCTCGTGCTCGAACCTTCCGGGGGCGACGGCGAGACCGTGGTCATCACCGTCTGGCCGGACCATGAGACCTTCGACGCCTGGATCGCCACACCCGAGCGGGACCAGCTCACCGCCTCGGAGGTCCACCAATCCGTCGAATACCGGCCCATCACCCGCTACGACGTCGTCGGCGGCCACCTGAACGTCCCCGGCCTGGCCGACCAGCCCGACCGCCATCCCACCGAGGAGGACACCCCATGAGATGGGTCACCCGCGCCCGCCCCAAGACCGACCGGATCGCCTGCCCCTGGCTCATCCGCCGCTTCATCGACCCCGACGCCGAGATCCTCTACGTCCCCAAGGACCAGGTCCTCGCCATCGCGGACACCGAGAAGGCGCACAGCTTCGACTCGCCCGGTGCGAGGTACGACCACCGCAACGGTAAGTGCACCTTCGAAGTGCTCATCGACGACTACGGCCTCTCCGATCCCGCCCTCGACCGCCTGGCCAGGATCGTCCACGCCGCCGACATCGACAGCGAGATCCACACCGACCCGGCCGGACCCGGGCTGCTGGCCATCGGCCTCGGCGGCCTCGACGTCGAAGAGGACGACCACCGCCTGCTCGACCGAGCCGCGTTCGTCTACGAC
>JBOGFE010000150.1:0-5941 GCA_050741935.1 Acidimicrobiia bacterium
AGGTACCCCTGAGCGGCCGCGTAGCCGGTGGTGGTGCAGTCCTCCGCCCCGCCCACGTAGACGGTCAGGCTTCCGGCCGTGACGGCCACGAAGTTCTGCCCGGGATGGCTGTGCCAGGGGATGGCGCCACCCGGCGGGACGGTGACGAACTGGCCGGCCACCTCGGACTCCCCCGCCGCGCTGGCCGAGACCGGCGCCGAGATCGTGGCCCGGGCGTGGTCGGTGCGAGACACTCCCGATGGCGGTGACGCCGTGGCGCCGATGACCCCCAGGCCCAGGCTGACGGCGACGAGCATGGCCAGGTGACGTCCCCTCACGACCCCTCCCCTTTGTCGGTGCTGACTGATGTTTAGCATCGATTTGTAGGGAGGAATAACCCTTCGGCGACGGCGGCCGGTTCCCGTCAGTATTTGAGGAAGTGGTGGCGGAACTCGAAGTCGTCGTCGTGGGCGGCGTAGGCGACGACCTCGGAGCGGCGCACCGCCAGGTAGGCCCGGGTCAACGGCTCGCCCAGGGCATCCCGCAGGACCCAGTCGCCTTCCAGAGCGTCGAGGGCGTCGCCCAGGGTCTGGGGGTAACGGGCCGCCCCCGCCGCCTGGCGCTCCTCCTCGGAGAGGTCGGCCGGGTCGACGGCGATGGGTGCCGGCGGCTCGAGCTTCTGGCGGAGCCCGTCCAGGCCGGCGGCCACCAGCCCGCCGAAGGCCAGGTAGGGGTTGGCGGAGGCGTCGGTGGGCTTGAACTCGAGGTTGGTCGACGCCTCCTCGGCGCCCCAGAAGGTGGACGGCACCCGGACGGTGGCCTCCCGGTTGTCGGGCCCCCAGCAGGCGTAGGCCGAGCTCCACGAGCGGGGCTGGAGGCGCCGGTAGGAGTTGACCGACGGCGCCGTCAAGGCCAGCAGCGCGGGCGCGTGGGCCAGCACGCCGGCCACGAACTGCTCGGCCCGCTCCGACAGGCCGAAGCGCCGGGCCGGGTCGTGGAAGGCGTTGCGCTCTCCGTCCCAGGCGCTGAAGTGGATGTGGGCCCCGTTGCCCGCCGCCTCGGGCCAGGGCTTGGGCGCCAGCGAGGCGGCCAGCCCGAGGTTGCCGGCCACGGCCCGGATCGTCTCGCGCACCAGCACCTGGGTGTCGGCGGCGGCCAGGACGGCCCGGGGGGACACCGACACCTCCTGCTGGCCCCAGCCCAGCTCGGGGTAGTACTGCTCCAGCTCGATCCGCTGGGTGGCCAGGGCGTCGACCAGCGCGTCGGTGACCTCGGCGGCGGCGCCCATCCCCACCGTGGAGAAGCACAGGCTCTCGTCGATGGGGACGTAGCCACCGCCCCCCACCGGGCGGGCCAGGGCGAACTCGTTCTCCACCGCCGCCCGCAGCTCCAGGCCCTCCTGGCCGAGCTGGGCGGCCATGCGGCGCAGGAAGTGGCGGGGCCCGACCGCATCGGGCTCACCGTCGAGGCCCACGTGGTCGCAGAGCATGGCCGCCGATCGGGGGGCATAGGGCAGCACGGTGAAGGTGCCGGGGTCGGGCACGAGGCGGACCTCCCCCACCGGGCCCAGGCCGGCCACGGGCTGGAGCTGGTCGAGGGAGTTCATGGCCGACATGGCCACGGTGAGGCCGATGCCCGTCCGCATGCGCTCGGCCAGGCGCTCGACGGTGGTGGTCTTGCCCCGGATGGTCCCCCCGTTGTCGCAGTAGAGGAAGCGGACCAGGCGCACCCCCGCCTTCTCGCAGGCGGCGAGCACCTCGTCCGGGGTCACCGTCCCCGGGCCTCGGCCACGAAGGCGTTGAACAGGTTCTGCTGCAAGGGATCCCCGGCCGCCGTCGCCTCGGCGTGCCACTGGATCCCGACCACCCAGCCGTCCTCGTGCTCGACGCCCTCCAGCAGCCCGTCGTCCGCCCACGCCACCGCCACCAGACCCTCGCCCAGCGCGTCCACGGCCTGGTGGTGGTGGGAGAAGGTCGACGCCCGCTCGGCCTGGATGGCCTTGTGCAGACGGGTGCCGGGCTCGATGCGGACGTCGTGGAACGCCT
Organism: Acidimicrobiia bacterium; assembly: GCA_050741935.1. GTDB lineage: Bacteria > Actinomycetota > Acidimicrobiia > IMCC26256 > BP-133 > CAWBJP01. The sequence continues at coordinate 2,025 of JBOGFE010000150.1, forward strand.
CCTCCTTGCCGTCCGGGCTGCGGTGGGCGGCGAGGTGGCTCCAGTCGCTGATGTGCTGGTGCAGCGTCCCGCCCAGGGCCACGTTGAGCACCTGGATCCCCCGGCAGATGGCGAGGGCAGGCACGCCGCCGGCCACCGCCGCCTGCAGCAGCGGAATCTCGAAGCCGTCCCGGGCGGCGCTGACATAGGCCACCTCGGAGCGGGTCTCGGCGCCGTAGCGGGCGGGATCCACGTCCCCGCCGCCGACCACGACCAGGCCGTCGAAGCGGGACAGCCGGCGGGCGGCCTCGTCGCCGTCGAGGGCGACGGGCATGAGGATGGCCCCGTCGGCCCCGGCCCGGTCGAGGGCCTCCAGGTAGGCGGCGGGGGCGGCGGTCGAACCCTGGCGCCACCCCAGCACCCCTCCGGCGGTGATGGGGACACCGGTGACGGCGATGAGCGGTCGGGAGCTGGGCATCCTTTGAGAGGTTATCGGCCGGAGGCGGAACCCCGGGCGGGCGGCTCAGGCCGGGAGGACCACGCCTTCGGCCCGCAGCAGCGCCGCCTTGACCTGCGGTCCCATGCCGTAGGGACCCAGGGTCCCGTCGGCGGAGATGACGCGGTGGCAGGGCACCAGGAAGGCGACCGGGTTGCGGCTGAGGGCGCTGCCCGCGGCCCGGGCCGCCCGGGGACTGCCCGCCTCCTCCGCCACCCAGGCGTAGGGCCGGACCTCACCCCAGGGGATCCGCCGGGTGGCCTCCAGCACAGCCCGGGGGAAGGGTCGGAGGTGATCGAGGTCGAGGCGCAGCGACGCCGGAACCCGGCCCGTCTCCAACGCCCCCACCAGGGCGGCGGGACGCCGGGAGGCGGCGCGCAGGGGCCGGTGGAAACGGTCGGCGAAGCGCTCGGCGAACACGGAGACGTCATCGGTGAGGGTGACGTAGGACACGCCCCGCTCGTTCCAGGCGGCGAAGAGCCGGCCGGTGAGCCCGTCGACGGCGATGAACTCGTCCACCGCGTCGACCCTATGCCCTGCCCTGCCCCTCGGGGGTCCAGGTGAGTCGCAGGCGCCGGGCGGCGGCCGTCTCGTCGACGCGCCCCACGGGCGTGGTCCGGGGCGCGGCCCGGGCCGCCTCGCCACCGTCGGCTTGGGCTTCGGCGGCCACGTCCAGGAGCGCCCGGGCCAGGGCCTCGACCGTCTGGGGACTCTCGGTCTCGGTGGGCTCCACCATCAGGGCCTCGTCCACGATGAGCGGGAAGTACATGGTGGGCGGGTGGAAGCCCTCCTCGATCAGACGCTTGGCCACGTCGAGGGCCTTGACCCCGTGCGCCTTGCGCAGCCGGGCCGAGGAGGCGACGAACTCGTGCATGCACGGGGCGTCGTAGGGGAAGTCGTAGACACCCCGCAGGCGCTCCTTCAGGTAGCGGGCGTTGAGGACGGCGCACTCCCCCACCCGGCCCAGGCCGTCGCCGCCGTTGGCCAGGATGTAGGCGTAGGCCCGGGCCAGCACCATGGCGTTGCCGTGCCAGCCGTGGATCCGGCCGATGGACCGCTCGGGGGTGACCCACCCGTACCGGCCGGGGTCCTCCGGCACCGGACGGGCCAGCGGGCCGGGCAGGAAGGGGGCCAGGCGGGCCGAGACGGCCACCGGCCCCGCCCCCGGGCCGCCGCCCCCATGGGGGGTGGCGAAGGTCTTGTGCAGGTTCAGGTGCACGATGTCGAAGCCCATGTCGCCGGGGCGGACCTGGCCCAGGATGGCGTTGAGGTTGGCCCCGTCGTAGTAGAGGAGGCCCTCCACCTCGTGGATGGCCCGGGCGATGGCGACGATGTCGGTCTCGAAGAGCCCGAGCGTGTTGGGGTTGGTGAGCATCAGCCCGGCGGTGTCGGGGTCGACCAGGCCCCGCAACGCCTCGAGGTCGATGAGCCCCCGGGCGTCGGAGGGCACCTCGACGGCGTCGTAGCCGGCGATCGTGACCGACGCCGGGTTGGTGCCATGGGCCGAGTCCGGGATGAGGACCTTGGAGGGCGATCGGCCCTGGGCGGAGTGCCAGGCCCGCATGAGCAGCAGGCCGGTCAGCTCGCCGGCGGCGCCGGCGGCGGGCTGGAGGGTGGCCGCCGCCGTACCCGTCGTCAGGCACAGGGCCCGCTCCAGCTGGTACAGCAACGCCAGCCAGCCCTGGACCTGTCCGGCCGGCTGGGCGGGATGGCAGCCGGCCAGGCCCGCCAGCCCCGCCACCGCGTCGCACACCTTGGGGTTGTACTTCATGGTGCACGACCCGAGCGGGTAGGCGCCGTGATCCACCGAGTAGTTGCGGTGCGTCAGCCGGGACACGTGGGCCACCAGGTCCCGTTCCGACACCTCGGGAAGCCCCGGGGGGCCGGCGGCCAGATGCTCGGCGGGGACCAGCTCCTCCGCCGGCCAGTCGGGGATACCCGTCTCCCGGAAGGAGAAGCCCCGGCGTCCGGGCGAGGACAGCTCGAAGAGGGTGGGCTCCGCCTCCCGTCCGATGAGCGGCATCGAGGCCGCCCGCCCGGCGCTGGGCCGGGCCAGGATCTCGGGCCCGGGCGGCATGTCGGCGGGGCCGTCCCGCAGCCCGGGCGTCACGCCACCGCCTTCTCGAAGGCGTCGACGAAGGCGTCGATGTCGGCCCGGGTCCGGGTCTCGGTCACGGTCACGAGGAGGGCCTCCCCCAGCTCCGGGTACTCGGCCGACAGGTCGAGGCCACCGAGGAAGCCGCCTTCCGCCAGACGCTCGAGGACCACGGCGGCCGGCTCGGGGGTGCGCAGGGCGAACTCGTAGAGGGTGGCGCCGTCGACGGCCGGCTCCACCCCGGGGATCCGACCGAGCGCCTCGCGGGCGTAGCGGGCACCCCGGGCGCAGCGCAGGGCCAGCTCCCGCAATCCCTCCGGGCCCAGCCAGGCCATGTGCAGGGCGGTGGTGATGGCGATCAGCGTCTGGTTGGTGCAGACGTTGGAGGAGGCATGCGCCCGGCGGATGTGCTGCTCCCGGGTGGAGAGGGTCAGGACGTAGGCCCGGCGGCCCTCGGTGTCGGTCGTCTCCCCCACCAGCCGCCCCGGGAGCCAGCGCCGCACGTAGGACGCCTGCTTGCAGGCGAAGAGCCCGACGTAGGGGCCGCCGAAGACGAGGGGGGTCCCCAGGGCCTGCCCCTCCCCCACGGCCACGTCGGCGCCGGCCGACCCCACCGTCCGGAGCAGGCCGGCGGCCACCGGGTCGACGGAGGCGACGCACAGGGCGCCGGCGGCGTGGGCCCGGTCGGCCGCCCCGGCCACATCCTCCAGGACGCCGAGATGGTTCGGCTGGGCGACGAGGAGGGCGGCGGCCTCCCCCAGGTCGTCCGGCCAGGCCGTGGTCCCGCCGGCCAGCGGCGCTTCGCGCACCTCGAGCCTCGGACCGCACAGCGTCTCGATCACGGCCCGTACCGCCGGGCGCACACCCCGCGACACCCAGACCAGCTTGCGCCCGGTGGCCGCCGCCGCCAGGTTCAGCCCCTCCACCGCGGCGGAGGCGCCGTCGTAGAGGGAGGCGTTGGCCACGTCCATGCCGGTGACGGCGCACAGCATGGTCTGATACTCGAACAGGGCCTGGAGGACACCCTGGGCCAGCTCGGGCTGGTACGGGGTGTACGAGGTGAGGAACTCGGACCGTCCCGCCAGCGAGGTCACCGCGGCGGGGATGTCGTGGTCGTAGGCGCCCCCGCCGGCGAAGCAGACCAGACTCCCGCCGGCGCCGGTGGGCCGGTTGCGCCCCGCCAGGTCCGACAGGTCGCCGAGCACGTCGGCTTCGGCGCGGCCGTCGGCCAGGTCGAGACCCCCGGCCAGGCGCACGGCGGCCGGGATGTGCTCGAAGAGCTCGTTCAGGTCGGACAGGCCCAGGAAGCCGAGCATGGCCTCGATCTCGGCCTCGGTGTGGGGGACG
>JBOGFE010000151.1:0-13898 GCA_050741935.1 Acidimicrobiia bacterium
GGCCGAAGGTGACCACCGCCGCGGGGTAGGTGGCAACCATGCCCAGGTTGGTGTTGAGCGCCGTCCACACCGGCCAGGCGATGGCACCGTTGGCGGCGCCGTCGGCCATGGGGATCATGGGGATCACGGCGAGGATCTTCCAACCGGTCAGGTGGGGCGTCATCTTGTAGACGGCGTAGCCGGCCACGATGGGCATGGTGGAGTTGACCGGCGGCCACCACAGAGGCAGGCCCCAGGGGTTGAAGGGCTGGTTGCCGTAGTACAGGTAGACGTCCATCAGGATCCCGGGCGTCTCGAGCACCACGTTCACACCCATCACGGCCAGCCAGAACTTGAAGAGCTGGCCTCGGGTCATGCCGCGGCGCAGCAGGTACCAGGCCAGGAAGGCCTGACCGCCGACGAACCAGCTGTAGACCGGGTACATGAACATGGGGATGGGCCGGCCGAAGGTCTCGACTCCGACCCACTGGTTCTCCCGGGGGAACAGGACCAGGCCGAGCACGTCGACGATCGGCTCGAAGAGGATGCAGATGGTCCCCCCGACGAGGAACAGCAAGGCGATCGGCGTCCCCTCCCGCCGCCAATAGCGGACGGCCAGCACGATGGCCACCACCCAGGGGATCGTGACCCCGATGGTGAAGATCGTCTGGCCCAGCGCGTTCATCTCCAACCCGGTGGGCGGCTGGGTGATGGGCGACAGGTCGGGCACGTCGAGACCTCCTGCTGCTAAAAGGGTCGAGGTGTCTCCACCCAGGGCTGGGTGAGCGCGTACCAGATGAGCTGCAGGGACCAGGAGAGGTAAAAGGCCGTCCACACCGAGGCCGCTCCCAGGGCGACGGCCCTCCAGCGCTCCTCGGTGGTGAGGGTGGGGCCGGCCGTCCCCGGCCCCCGGGCGCCGACACCGGCTGATTCCCGGGCTCCGATCCCGGCCGGTCCGGAGCCGCCGCCCGGAGCCGGGAGCGGTACCGCCGCCCAGCGGACGGCCAGGCGGGCGGCGGCGTAGCACGAGGTGGTGAGCATCCCCGAGTACCAGATGTTCGACCAGGTCACGCCGCCCAGCTCGAAGGCGGGCTCCTGGTAGTAGGTCCACAGGTGGAGCCAGCTGACGGCGGGGATCTCGAACATCGGCAGGATGGCGCAGGCGCCGAGGAAGACCCAGAGGTACCCGAGCTTCCCGCAGCGCCGGTCGATGGCCTCCCGGTGGTGGACGAGGAGCAGGACGGGGAGGCCGAAGTAGAAGGCGTAGTTGAGGGCCATGGCCAGCGGCTCGCTCACCCCCTGGATGCGGAAGAGGTCGATGAACTTCTCGTCGAACTCGACCCGGAAGAACCAGTTGGTGTTGAAGATCCAGTCGAAGCCGATGAGCCCGGTGGAGCCGATGTAGACCCCGACGTACACCGGGTTCTTCGAACGGCGCACCCAGTGGATGCCGTAGAGCCACAGGCCCAGGCAGACCAGCTCGAAGATGCGCACCGCCGCCGTGTTCGCCATCAGCCCCGCATCATAATTCCGAATGACTGCTCAGTCGACATGTTCCTGCCATCAGCGCGATACTCCGGACCATGACGACCTACGACGTGGCGATCATCGGCGGCGGCCACAACGGTCTCGTGTGTGCCGCCTACCTGGCCCGGGAGGGCAAGCGGGTGGTGGTGCTGGAATCCCGCGACATCGTGGGGGGGTTCTGCACCACCGAGGAGACGATCCCCGACGCCCCCGGCTTCAAGATGAACGCCACGTCGATGGACCACGTCGTCACCAACATCTCGCCGTCGGTGGTCGACGAGCTGGGCCTCGACCGCTTCGGGCTGCAGTGGATCGTCCCCGACCCCTTCTACAGCTACCTGAGCCCGGACGGGGCCACCATCCGCTTCTGGCGGGACCACACCCGCACGGTGGAGGAGATCCGCAAGCTGTCCCGCAAGGACGCCCTGCGCTACGACCGGTTCACCACCACCATGCGCGACTTCTGGCAGACCGCCTCCCCCTACCTCATGGGCCATCCCAGGCGGATCGCCCCCCGCACCCTGGCCGAGCTGGCCAAGCGGGGCTTCAAGGCCCGCAAGAGCCTGGGGACGGCCGCCCGCATCCTCCTGGCCTCGCCGGGGTCGGTTATCGAGGAGTGGTTCGAGCGCGAGGAGCTGAAGGCGGCGCTCGGCTGCTACTCGGTGGCGTCCATGGGATCGCTGGACGAGCCCGGCACCGGCATCGTCCTGTCGGTCATGGCCGTCATGCACCACTGGGGGGCACGGCGCCCCGTCGGCGGCAACGGCGTCTTCGCCGACGCCCTCGAGGCCTGCGTCCGCCATCACGGCGGCGAGGTGCGCACCGCCAGCCCGGTGGCCGAGGTCCTCCTCGAGGGCGGGCGGGCCACCGGCGTCGTCACCCTGGCCGGCGAGGCGGTGCGGGCCACCCAGGTGGTGGCGGCCGTCGACCCCTGGACGCTCATGAACCGCCTGGTGCCGGCGGCCGCCGTCCCCGAGATCGTGCGCGACGAGCTGCGGGGCATGAGCGTGCTCCACAACAACATCTCCGGCTTCAAGGGTGACGTCGCCCTCTCCCGCCGGCCGAGCCTGGCCCGGCACGGCGCCGGGGGTCGGGGTGTCCCCGAGAACGACGACGACGCCCTGCTGGGCAGCGTGATCCTGATGGCCCCCGACATCGACTACGTCCGCCGCTCCCTGGCCGGCACCATGCGGGGCGAGCTGGCGGCCGAGATCCCGCTGTGGATCTCGACCCCCACCGTCTACGACCGCAGCCTGGTGCCGCCAGGCAGCGAGGGCGACTCGCTCTACGTCTACCTGCCCGCCGTCCCCTACGAGCTGCGCGACAGCGACTGGGCGGTCGAGAAGGACAAGCACCTGGAACGCTGCCTGCAGATCTTCGAGGACTACGCCCCGGGGGTGGGCGAGTCGGTCATCGGGGCCCATGCCACCAGCCCCCAGGACCTGGCCAACTTCTCTCCCGTCCACAAGGGGAACCTGTTCCACGTGGACATGACGCTGTCCCAGTTCGGGCCCTGGCGGCCGATCCCGTCGCTGGCCGGCTACCGGACCCCGATCGACGGGCTGTGGCACACCGGGGCCGGCGCCCACCCGCTGGGCACCCTCAACGGCTGGAGCGGGCGGACCACGGCCCGGGAGCTCTTGCGGGGCTCGGCCTGACGCTCGGGTAACTTCGACGGGGTCGTCCGTGCCGCCCGACCCCGCAGGAGGTACCCGTGGTCACGACTTCTCCGGGGGCCCGAACCCCGGCCGCCATCGACGCCACCCCCGGCGCCGACCAGGTCCGCCAGGCGGTGGACGAGCTGCTGGCGGCGCACGACCCGACGACGACGTCCGCCCGCGCCTTCTTCGAGGCCCGTTTCGACGCCGGCCTGGCCTGGGTCCACCACCCGCCGGGCGCAGGCGGCCTGGGGCTCGACGCCGGCCTGCAACGCATCGCCGACTCCGCCCTCTACGCCGCCGGCGCCCCCCGCCCCGACCTGGGCCGCAACATCATCGGCCTCGGCATGGCCGCCCCCACGCTGGCCATCCACGGCACCCCCGAGCAGCACCGCGACTTCCTCCGGCCCCTCTACGCCGGCGAGATCTGGTGCCAGCTCTTCTCCGAGCCCGGCGCCGGCTCGGACCTGGCCGGCCTGGCCACCCGGGCCGTGCGGGACGGCGACGAGTGGGTGATCAACGGCCAGAAGGTGTGGACCACGCTGGCCCACGTGGCCCGCTGGGGCCTGCTGGTGACCCGCACCGACCCCGACATCCCCAAGCACCGGGGGCTCACGTACTTCATCTGCGACATGCAGGCCGACGGGGTGGAGGTCCGCCCCCTGCGCCAGATCACGGGCGAGGCCGAGTTCAACGAGGTCTACCTGACCGACGTTCGCCTCCCCGACCGCCTGCGCCTGGGCGAGGTCGGCGACGGGTGGCGGGTGTCGATGACCACGCTCATGCACGAGCGGGTGGCGGTGGGCAGCGGCAGCCAGACCCCCCGGGGTGGGGGAGCCATCGCCAACGCGGTGCGCCTCTACGCCGCGCACGGGGGCGACGACTCCGTCCGGCGCGACGACCTCATGCGGCTGTGGGTGGACGCCGAGGTGCTCCGCCTCACCTCCATGCGGGCGGGGGAGATGCGCAAGCGGGGGACACCCGGTCCCGAGGGCTCGGTGTCCAAGGTGGCCTGGGCCGAGCTCAACCAGCGCATCTCGAACTTCTGCGTGAACCTGCTCGGGCCGGCCGGCGGCCTGCTCGAGTCGGGCTACGAGATGCGCCGCCCCGAGCACGTCAGCCTGACCACCGGCGACCCCCGCTACCTGTTCCTGCGCACGCGGGCCAACTCCATCGAAGGCGGCACGTCGGAGGTGCTGCGCAACATCGTGGCCGAGCGGGTACTCGGCCTCCCCGGCGACCCCAGGGTGGACAAGGACCTGCCCTGGCGCGACGTCCCCCGGTCCTAGCCTGCACCGGAGTGGACTTCGCCCTCACCGACGAGCAGGCCGCCCTCCGGGAGGAGGCGTCGGCCTTCCTGGCCGCCGAAGCGGAGGCCGGCTCCTTCACCCCGACGGTCAACGCCTGGCTGACCGGCTTCGACCGCAGCTTCTCCCAGAGGATGGCGGCCCGGGGCTGGATCGGGCTCACCTGGCCGGAACGCTACGGCGGCCGGGGGCTGGGCTACGTCGACCGCCTGGTGCTCACCGAGCTGTTCCTGGCCGCCGGGGCACCGGTGGCCGGGCACTGGATCGCCGACCGGCAGATGGCCCCCTCCATCCTGGCCCACGGCACGGAAGCCCAGAAGGAGCGCTACCTGCCCGAGATCCGGGCCGGAGAGGCGACCTACTGCATCGGCATGTCGGAACCGCAGGCGGGCAGCGACCTGGCCGGGGTGCGCACCAAGGCGACCAAGACTGACGACGGGTGGCGCATCAACGGGCACAAGATCTGGACCAGCCTGGCCCACCACTCCGAGTACATCTACCTGCTGGCCCGCAGCGAGCCGGAGTCCACCCGCCACGAGGGGCTCTCCGAGTTCATCGTCCCCCTCCGGACCGAGGGCGTGACCGTGACCCCCATCAACGACATGGCCGGGGCGCAGCACTTCAACGAGGTGTTCTTCGACGACGTGGTGGTGGCGCCCGACGCCCTCATCGGCGCCGAGGGCGGCGGCTGGCGCCAGATCACGGGCCAGCTGGGCTACGAGCGGGCCGGCCTCGAGCGGGTGATGAGCGTGTGGCCGCTCCTTTTGGCCATGCGGGTCGAGGCCGGCGACGACGACCGGCGCCTGGAGGATCTGGGCCGGCTGGAGGCCGAGGCGCTGGTGGCCCGCCAGCTGGCCTTCCGGGCCGCGGCGGTGGCCGACTCGGGCCGTCCGCCCGACCACGAGGCCGCCCTGGCCAAGGTGTTCGCCACCGACGTCGAGCAGCACACGGTCGAGGTCGCGTCCCGGTGGGCGGGGCGCACGGCCCGGGTGGAGCCGCGCCTGGGTGGGGCCTTCGCCGGCCACCTGTTCCCGGCCTGGCTGGCCGCCCCCAGCTTCTCCATCCGGGGCGGCACCAACGAGATCCTGCGCGGCATCGTCGCCCGCCGGGGCCTGGGGCTGGGCTGATGGACTTCACCCTCTCCGACGAGGAGGTGGCCGTGGTCGAGGCCGCCGCCCAGGTGGCCGCCGACAACAACCCGTGGATGGCGCTGGTGGACGGGGGCTGGACCGATCTCCTGCTCGAGGACCCCGACCACGGCCTCGGTTACCTCGGGCTGGTGGCGGAAGGTCTCGGCGCGGCCGGCACCTCGGTGCCCCTGGTGGGGAGCGCAGTGGTCTTCCCCACCCTGTTCGCGACTTCAGCCGGCGACCGGAGGGTGGCGGTGGCCGACCTGGAGGTGGGCGACAGCCTGGCCGAGGACGGGCGCAGCGCCGAGTGTCTCGTGGTGCTGGGGGTCGCCGAGGCCACCGCCCACGAGGAGTTCCTGGTGCAGCCGGTCGGGGCCCTCGACGGCGACGGCCTGGCCCGGGTGGAGGACGACGGGCCGGTGGAGGCCCGCTGCGACGACGCCGCCCTGGTGGCCGAGGCCCGCCGGCGGGCGGCGGCGGTGGCCGGCGCCGAGATGGCCGGGGCCATCCGCCGGGTGGCCGACATGACGGCGGGTTACGTGGCCGAGCGCCAGCAGTTCGGGCGGCCCATCGCCGCCTTCCAGGTCGTGGCCCACGGCGCCGCCCGCCTCGCCACCCTGGCCGAAGGGGCCACCTGGATCGCCCGGGCCGCCTGCCGGTCAGCCGAACCGGAGGCCACCCACGCCGCCAAGGGCTGGATCTCGGCCGCGTCGGTGGAGTCGGCCGCCCTGGCGCATCAGCTGCACGGCGCCATCGGCTTCACCGAGGAGTACGGCCTCCAGCGCCTGACCAAGCGCCTGCGCACGCTCCGCTTCGCCTGGGGCGACGACGCCACCCACCACCTCGCCCTCGGCCGCCTCCGGGCGGCCACCGGAAGCTAAGCGGCGTGCGGGGGCGGATGGCCGTCGATGTGCCGGACCAGCTCGAGCGTCAGCAGGTCGAACCTGCGGTCGAACTTCTCGTCGAGCGCATCCATCTTCCGGTCGAATATGTCGTCGAGCGCATCGATCCTCTGGTCGAATTTGTCGTCGAGGGCATCGATCTTCCGGTCGAACTTCTCGTCGAGCCGATCGACTCGGCGGTTGACGGCCAGGAAGGTCCCCAGGGCACTCACGAAGCCCGTGAGAACAGCGGTGACGACCGGCTCGATCACGTTGACCACTCCTCGTTGAGATGGTAACCCGACCCTACCCAGGAGGTGTGACAGTCTCCGTGGAGCTCGCCGAGCTGTTGTCCACCCGCCGCAGCACGCGGCATTTCGATCCGGAACGCGAGATTCCCGAGGACGTGCTGGGCCGGGTGCTGGCGGCGCCGCTGACCATGCCCCACGCCGGCAACACCTACGACTGGCGGGCCGTGGTCCTGCGGCGCTCGCAGCGCGACCCCGACCGGTGGCCGGCGGTGTTCGAGGCACTCATGCGCCAGAGCTACGTGGAGGAGGCGGCCGTCCTCGTCGCCTGGGCCGTCCAGCCCGCCTGGTGGGCGGAGCAGTACAGGGCCAACGTGGAGGAGCTGCTGAACCGCGGCCTGATCGAGCCCGAGCGGGCCGGCGATCTCCTCTCCGCCGTTCAAGCCGGTCCCGATCTGGGGCCGCTCACCACCGGGCTGGTGGGGGAGGCGATGATGGGCGTGGCCGCGGCCATGCTGGTGGCCATCGACGCCGGCCTCGGAGCCACCGTCACCGCCTGCCTCCCCGGCGCCCTGGCCAAGGCGTTGGAGATCCCCAAGGACGCCGCCGTCTGCCAGTGGGGCATCCTGGCCCTCGGCTGGCCCGCCGAGGGCGCCGGCGCCGGCCGGACCGGCACCACGGCGCCGAAGCCGGCGGTGTCCGACCAGTACTTCGAAGGCGTCTGGGGCGAGCCGCTGCGGAGGGACTCCGGTGGCTGAGGGCGTGCGGGCCGAGCTGGCCGAGGCGGTCCGGGCCCGGGGCCTGTCCCTCCTGGATGCCTGGCTCGGGCCCATGGAGGTCAAGCTCGAGATCCTCTCCGTGCTGGCCGCCGGGCGGAACCTGCTGCTCGAGGGTCCCGTCGGGTCGGGCAAGACCCTGCTGGGCGAGTCGATCGCCGGCGCCCTCGGGCCCATCCGCCTGGCCGGCTGCTGGTTCAACTGCCTCCCCGGGCAACCGGCGTGTCCGCAGTGCCGGTCGGGTCTGGCTCCCCCCGGGGAGATCGAGCTGGCGGGAGCGGAGCGCTTCGTGCGGGTCCAGGGCTCGCCCGACCTGTTCCCCGAGGACCTGGTGGGCGACATCGACCCCGCCGCCGCCCTGGCCCACGGCGCCCTCGATCCGCGGGCCTTCCGGCCCGGGCGCCTGGTGCGGGCCCACCGCCGCCTGTGCTTCGTCGACGAGGTGAACCGCCTCTCGGAACGGCTCCAGAACCTGTTCCTCGAGCTGCTGGCCGAAGGGGCCCTGACGGTGGGCGGCTACGAGGCCCGCTTCCCGGTGGACACCGTGGTGGTGGCCACCATGAACCCCGACGAGTACGTCGGCGTGGGCCGGCTCTCCGAGGCGTTGCGGGACCGCTTCGAACGGGTGCGCCTCGACTACCCGGACCCCGGCGACGAGGTCGAGATCCTGGTCACCCGGGTGGCGACGGGGCAGCCGTCCCCGGACGACCTGGACACCGAGGCCCGCCAGGCCGCCGGCGTCATCGTGGCCTTCGCCAACGAGCTGCGGGCCGAGCCGGAGGTGGAGACCGGCCCCAGCGTGCGGGCCACGCTGGCCGCCTTCGACCTGGCAATGTCCCGGCGGCGGCTGGCCGGCGACGACTGGCCCGACGCCATCCGGGCCGGACTCCGGCTCGCCCTCCGGGGCCGGCTCTCCCTCCGCCCCACCCATCGCCTGGCCGCCCGCCCGGACGAGTTCGTGGCCGAGGCCGTCACCCGCCTGGCGTGAGCCCCATCCCCCGATTCTGCGGGTTCTCTGCCAGCAATCGCTGGCATGGACCCCACAAGTTCGCGTGACTCCGCCGGTTGAGCTCGCGGCGCGGGCGGTGGCCGTCGCCGGTTGGCTGCGGGCCCACCCCGACGTGGAGTCCGGCCCCAGCGTGCGGGCCGCCATCGCCTTCGCCGAACTGGCCCACCACTGGCAGGGTCTGGCCGGAGGCGACGACCTGCTCCGCCCCGCCCTGGTCGCCCTCTCCCACCGCCTGCACGTGCGCCCCGGGGTCGACGCCGACGAGCTGGTCCGCCTCGCCCTCCTGGCCACCTCGGAACCGGCCGGCGCGGCGGACGAGGACCCGGGAGCCCGAGGCCGCGACGAGGCCTCGGAGGGCAGGGGCTTCGACGTCGCCCGCGTCGAGGAACGGCATGCGCCCGAGGCGCCCGAGGTCCCGCCCGAGGCCCGGTTCTACGGCGACGACGAGGCCCGCCGGCTGATCGACACGCTCTTCGCCCCCAGTCCCGCCGAGCCGGCCGGGCCCGGGGTCGTCCCCACCCGTCCCGGCCGGCGGGGGATGGGCGACGACCCCCTGGCGGCGAGAAGGCTCCGGCCCGGCGACCGGGCCCGGGACCTCTCCGTCCGGGCCAGCGTGCGGGCGGCCGTGCGCGCCGGCGGGAACTGTGCTCCGGGGAGCACCCCCAAGGTGGCGGCGGGAGCACAGCCGCGCCTCGCGCTCACGCCGCGCGACCTCCGGGTGGCGCCCCGCCAGCCCGTCGCCGCCTTCGACGTGGTGCTGGTCCTCGACGCCTCCGCCTCCATGGGGGCGGCGGAGCGGCCCGTGGTGGCGCCGGCGGTCACCGCCCTGTCCCGGGCGCTGGTGCGGGCCGGCCACCGGGTGGCGGCGGTGGCTTTCTCGGAGGAGGCGGTGGTGGCCCGCTCCCTCTCGCGCCGTCCCGATCCGCTCCCCGAGGAGGGCTACGCCTTTGCCGACGCCACCAACCTCGAGGCCGGCATCGACGCCGGGCGCCTCCTCCTGCACCGCCACGCCGACCCCGACGCCCGGCTCCACCTGGTCCTCGTCACCGACGCCGAGGCCACCAGCCACTCCGGGTCCGAGGAGGCGTGGGGACCCGAGGGAAAGCCCACCGGCATCGGCAACCTGGCCCGCATGCTCTACGGCGCCGCCACCGAAGCCGCCCGCCGGGCCGCCCTGCTGGCCGCCATCCGGGCCCGGCGGGCCGGCATCACCGTTTCGGTCGTCTACCCCGATGACCGGGCCGAGGTGGCCTTCGCCCACGAGCTGGCCGCCGCCGGCGGCGGCCGGGCCTGCCGGCTCCGCTAGCCACCCGTCCGACGCCCATCGATTTGGGAACCACGTGCCTCGGGATCCGAGCCTCGGGATCCGAGGCGAATCCTTCCCAAATGGCCGGGAGCCGGAGCTAATCGAGACTCCCCTCTCCCTGGCGGCGGAGGGCCCCCCGGTCGACCTTGCCCAGGTGGGTGCGGGGCAGCGCGTCGAGCACGAAGACCCGCCGGGGCGCCTTGTAGGGGTCGAGGTGGGCCAGGCAGTGGTCACGCAGGGTCGCGGCCAGGTCGTCGGGGCCGGCGGCCGGGGCGGCGACCACGAAGGCCACCGGCTTGGTCAGCCCGCCGGCGTCGGCCACGCCCACCACCGCCGCTTCGGCCACGGCCGGGTGGGCCAGCAGGCAGTCCTCCACCTCGGCGGGGAGGAGCCACTTGCCCCCCACCTTGAGGGCGTCGTCGGAGCGCCCGACGTAGTGGAAGTAGCCGTCGGTGTCCTTGCGGACCATGTCGGAGGCGGCGAACCACTCGCCCCGGAAGGCCTCGGCCGACTTCTCCGCATCCTGCCAGTAGCCCAGGGCCCGGGATTCCCCCCGCACCCACAGCCGGCCGACCTCGCCGACGCGCATCTCGTGGCCCTCGTCGTCGCACACCCGCACGTCGAAGCCGGGAACCGCCCGGCCCAGGCTGCCGGGGCGGACCGCCCCCGGCTGGTTGGAGACGAAGATGTGCCACATCTCGGCCGTGCCCAGGCCGTCGTAGAGGGGCACGCCGAAGGTGTCGTTCCAGCGCTCGTGCAGCGACGGCGGCAGCGCCTCCCCGGCGGAGGTGGCGAAGCGCAGGCACGACAGGTCCCGGTCGGTAGCGGTGGGGTGGGCCACCATCTCGGCCACCATCTTGGGCACGTTGACGAGGATGGTCGGCCGGTGGCGGGCGATGCGGTCGAAGACCACCTCGGCGGTCGGGTGCTCGGGGAACAGGGCGGCCGACGCCCCCACCGAGAAGGGGAAGAACAGGTTGGAGCCGGTGGCGTAGCCGAAGTAGAGCTTGGGCACGGCCAGGGTGATGTCGTCCTCGGCCCAGCCCATGGCCTGCTGGGCGTAGCACCGGGTGGTGTTGGCGAAGCTGGCGTGGGTCTGGACGGCGGCCTTGGGCAGCCCGGTGGTGCCGCCGGTGAACAGCCAGATGGCGGGATCGTCGCGGTGGGTGCGGGCCGTCTCCAGCTCGTCGGGACCCTCGAGGTTCTCACCCTCGCCGGGCCCGGCCACCAGGGGCTCGACCACGGGGACGGCCACCGCCGGGTCGACCACGGCCACCCGGGCCCGGGTCAGCTCGACCATGGCCTCCATCCCTTCGGCCCCCAGGCCGGGGTTGACCATGACCGCCACCGCCCCGACCTTGAGGATCCCGAAGAGGGCGCCGGCGTACTCGGCACCGTCGGGCAGGGCCAGGATGACCCGCTCCTCGGGACGGACCCCCCGGGCCAGGAGAGCATGCCCGAAGCGGCTCGCCAGCCGGTCGACCTCGTCGTAGGTCCATTCCCGCTCGGCCAGGCGCAGCGCCACCCGGCCGCCGCGACCCTCCCGCACCCGGTCACCCAGGAAGCAGTCGGCGATGTTCAGCCACACATCATCCGTCATCGGGGGCCCAGGCTATAAGCGGTACCGTGCACGCTGTGCTGATGGCTCTTCGCCTTGCGGCTCATCGCATTGCGGCCGGGGACCCCATCCCCGGCCTGCCAGTCCCTGCTCCGCTGCCGCTCCGCAGGTCCTGATGCCCGAGCCCGAAGCACCGCTCTACTACTGGGACTACCTGCGCCTCGATGCCCTCCTCTCGGCCCAGGCCCCGGTCAGCGACGCCCACGACGAGATGCTCTTCATCGTCGTCCACCAGGCCTTCGAGCTGTGGTTCAAGCAGGTGCTGGTCGAGCTCGACGCCATCCTGGGCGTGATGGGCCAGGAGACGGTGGCGGAGAAGGACATGGGCCGGGTGGTCTCCCACCTCGACCGGATCACCGTCATCCAGCGGCTCCTCACCGGCCAGGTCGACGTGCTCGAGACGATGACCCCATTGGATTTCCTGGACTTCCGGGACCAGCTCATCCCCGCCTCGGGCTTCCAGAGCGTCCAGTTCCGCCTGGTCGAGAACCGCCTCGGGCTGGCCGCCCGCCACCGGCTGCGGATCAAGGGTTCGCCCTACACCAGCGTGCTGTCGGAGGAGCACCGGGCGCAGCTGGAGACGTCGGAGTCCGAGCCCTCCCTGGCCGACCAGGTCGAGCGGTGGCTGGAGCGCACGCCCTTCCTGTCGATGCCCGGCTTCGACTTCTGGACCGCCTACCGCCGGGCCGTCGACGACATGCTGGCCCGCGACCGGCGGGTGATCGAGACCCACCCGACCCTGGACGACGCCGCCCGGGCCGAGCAGCTGGCCACCTTCGAGCACACGGTGGCCGGCTTCGCCGCCCTCTTCGACCCCGCCGCCTGGGACGACCTGGTGGCCAAGGGGAAGCGGCGGCTGTCGCACCGGGCCTTCTCGGCCGCCCTGCTCATCAACCTGTACCGCGACGAGCCCATCTTCCAGCTGCCGTTCCGGTTCCTCACCACCCTCGTCGACATCGACGAGGCCTTCACCACCTGGCGCCACCGCCACGCCCTGCTGGCGCACCGGATGATCGGCAGCCGCATCGGCACGGGCGGCACGGCGGGCCACGAGTACCTCGAGGCCGCCGCCCGGCGCCACCGGGTCTTCACCGACCTGTTCGACCTGCCCACCTTCCTCATCCCCCGCTCGGCCCTGCCGCCGCTGCCGCCCGAGGTGGCCCAGGAGATGGGCTTCCGCTGGGGCCAGCAGTGAGCCGCGGATGACCTCCTACTCCGGCCACTTCTCCCGGTTCCTGGCCGCGGCCCCGGATCGCCTGCACCTGGCGGCCCACAGCCACCACCCCTGGCCCGACGTCAGCTACAACGGCCACCTGGCCGCCTGGTTCGACGCCGCCGAGCGGGCCGACGACAAGTGGGACAAGATCTTCGGCGAGGTGGTCCCCGAGGCCCAGCGCCATGTGGCCGGCCGCCTGGGGCTGTCCGATCCGGCCACGCTGGCCTGGTCGCCGTCGACCCACACCTTCCTGATGCGCCTCCTCTCCTGCCTGCCGTCCCCGGTGCACGTGCTCACCACCGACGCCGAGTTCCACAGCTTCACGCGCCAGATGCGCCGCCTGGAGGAGGACCGCCTGGCGGTCGTGACCCGGGTGGCGGCCGAGCCCTTCGCCACCTTCCCGGACCGCTTCGCCGAGTCGGCCGCCTGGGGCGGCCACGAGCTCGTGTACCTCTCCCAGGTCCACTTCAACTCCGGCTACGTCACCCCCGACCTGGCCGCGATCGTCTCGGCCGTGCCCCCCGACGCCCTGGTCGTCATCGACGGCTACCACGGCTTCATGGCGCTGCCCACCGACCTGTCCGCCGTCGAGGGCCGGGCCTTCTACCTCGCCGGCGGCTACAAGTACGCCATGGCCGGCGAGGGGGCGTGCTTCCTGCACTGCCCACCGGGATGGTGCCCCCGGCCCCGGGACACGGGCTGGTTCGCCGGCTTCTCGGGGATGACCGACGCCCAGGGCGGCCCGGTGCCCTACGCCGCCGACGGCTCACGGTTCCTGGGCGCCACCCTCGACCCCGCCCCCCTCTACCGCTTCAACGCCGTGCAGCGCTGGCTCGACGGGATGGGGGTGTCGGTGGCCGACATCCACGCCCACGTCGGCGGGCTCCAGCGGCTCCTGATCGACCGCCTCGGCGAGGAGGCCCGGGCCCAGCTCGTTCCCGGTGTCGACGAGGTCGGGGACCGGGGAAACTTCCTCACCTTCCGCCGGCCCGACGCCGCCGACCTCTACGCCCGGCTGCACGCCGCCGGCGTCGTCACCGACCACCGCGACGACCGCCTCCGGATCGGGTTCGGCCTCTACCACGCCGAGTCCGACGTCGATGAGCTCTGCCGGCGCTGGGCGGAGGCGAAGGGCTAGGAGGTCCGGGGCAGCTCGGCGCCGGCGAGCCATCCGCCCCCCGCGATGTCGGTGGCGGGCCGGTCGAGGGCCGGCTGCCCGTCCGCCGGCGGGCCGGCCGGAGGC